>CALBEE010000010.1 GCA_937927575.1 uncultured Saprospiraceae bacterium
CTCAAAATGACTCCTTATTATTGGAGTAGCAATGAGCAAAGTATTGGACATCTCTTAGATCTTCAATCATTAAAAGTAACTTGTGATTTCCTGATTCAAGTATATACAAAAACAAAATAATCAAACCATCATTACTAACTACCAAAATAGGAAGTTGCGTTAAAACATAGCCATACTCACAATCAATCCAAAGGCTAAAAAGAAAACGAAGAGGAAAAAATAAGTGATATTAACTACTAACAATTTGAATAATGTCAAAATCTTACTTTGCCTGTACACCTTAAGCAATGCGAGATATAAATAAAGAAACATAAACCCAAAGCCAATTGCTATAATCCACTCAGGTATATCGAAATGGATCAAGATTTTAATTAGGGCAAATAATAGAAAAGCAAATGCGTGAGAGTGAAATGAAAATACTAAATGCTCTACGTAATAATATCCTTGTCTTATATACAAGATCTTTAAGATAAAGGCCAAAAAAGGCATCATCAACAATATTATCCACAATGAATTGCCTAGAACAAATGGCTCAAAACCACCTTTATCTTTAATTAATTTTATTTTTTGTTTAAAGATATATCGTTTGTAAAAACCTTCGACTTTATACTTTTCGACTAATTCATCCGGACTAAGATTTACTAAATCTTTATTGGCAATCTTAAGACCCAAGTTATCTATTTCATTGATCATTATAGAACGCCTCATGTCGACGCTATCTGTACCACTATTAAACCTACTTTTCAAATTAAGAAATAATGTATCGTAGGCAGGTTTCCAAGAATTTCTACGTGGGTACTTTGCGAGTGTTTGCTGCAAGATACTATCTACATCAGCCATCATCACTTTATTTCTCTCTTGGTTTTCTGCCTTAAGGTATACATCGTGCATATTCACTTTCGATGACAATTGATAGCCAAAAGCAGCAATAGCTAATAGAGCTGTAATAATAAAAAATCGTACAGGATGAAAATAGCGTTTGTGCCTACCTTTAAAATACTCTACAGTCAATTTACCTGGGATAAAAATATGTCCCAGCGTCTGAAAAAATTTTGATTCTAAATTGAATACGGTACTGAAGAAGGCCGAAAAAAAACTCTTAATACTGATTCGGCCATCCGTATTTTTTTGTCCACAATTAGAGCAATACTTTGCACTCTCAAGAATAGGATGAGAGCAATTCTTACAATGACTCTTTCGAACACTCGATCCTACTTCATCCATATATTTCAGTAATTATTTGAGATTTACGGTTTTAGTATTTCTCTATTTTTTACGTACTTCTCTAGCCATTGATCTTGTTCCCAAAGCATATGCATTATTGATTCTTTGGCTGCATATCCATGACTCTCCTTGGGCAACATCACTAATCGTACCGTTGCACCTAATCCTTTGAGGGCATTAAAGTAGCGTTCGCTTTGCATAGGATAAGTACCGCTATTATTATCTGCTTCTCCATGTACAAGAAGTAAAGGTGTCTTCATTTTATCAGCATGCATAAATGGAGACATATTATAGTAGACCTCTGGTGATTCCCAATAATTTCTTTCTTCTGATTGGAAACCAAATGGTGTCAGCGTTCTATTATAAGCACCAGATCTTGCGATTCCAGCGGCAAACAAATCAGAATGACTTAACAAATTTGCAGTCATAAATGCTCCATAAGAATGGCCGCCCACTCCTACTCTATTTCGATCGATATATCCCATAGCATCAACTGCATCGATTGCAGCTTTTGCATTATCTACTAATTGTTTTCTAAAACTATCATTCGGCTGCTCGTCACCTTCACCAATAATTGGAAAGGCAGCATCATCCAAAACTACATATCCCCTATTCACCCAAAATATAGGTGATCCATACCAAGGATAAGTAAATTCGTTGGATGATGAAGTTACTTGACCTGCACTAGACTTATCTTTATATTCGCGAGGATATGCCCACATAATCATAGGCATTTTTTCTTTCTTTTTCATATCATACCCCACTGGAAGGTATAATGTTGCACTAAGCTCAACACCATCTTCTCTTTGATACGTTATCACTTCTTTGTGTACATTTTGAATCGCTTTGAAGGGATTTTCAAAATCTGTCACTGGCGTTAACTCACCTGAATTAATATCTCTAAAAAAGTAATTGGGATATTCATTTTTGGATTCAATACGTGTCAATACTTTTCCTTTGGCCATATCTACTCCAACTACAAAAGATTCCAATTCATCATCTGCGGTGGTTTGGTAAATTCTTTCTTTTGATTGAGATTTATAGTTGTAAACATCTACGTAAGGAAACTTTCCTTTTTCAGAATACCCATCACCTAACAAATACAATTGGGTTCCATTTAAATCTAAAGTAGCTCTATCAAATTGATTTCGTTTGGTTACAAAATCTCCAGGATCAGAATATTGATCTTGATAATTTCTCTCGTCAAAAACAATCTGTTCTGCATCAGCATTGGAAGGATTAAACATCACCGTTCTAATCTGTCTTGAATTCCACCAATAATCGTAGGAAATGGCAATGTCATCACTACCCCAAATGATTCCACTAAATCTATACTTCGTTTTTAAAAGCAGTTGTTTTTCTTCAGTAAAAGGCGCCGCTTGTTGATAGACCGCATCTCTATGTTCTACTTCTTTCTCAGGATCTCCGCCATCTAATGCTTCTGCCCAATATAAAGTAGCTGGTTTATCAGCTCTCCATCTTAATGATCTCATACCTGTCCTTACCGCCATAAATCCTTGTGGTAGATCTTCTATTAAAGGAACTTCAAGAATGGTCTTTATTTTATTTGCATTCAGATCATAAATTTCTGTTGTACTAGGAAATCTTCTGTAGGGCACTAAATAGCTAAAAGGTTCGTGGATGGTTTGTACCATTGCATACTGTCCATCAGGAGAAAACTCGATATCCGTATACATATCTGCCTTCATCCATAAATCCTTATTACCTTCTAGGTCTACTTTCCAAATTTCTGAGTTGGCTAATAGTTTAAAATTGGATTCGTCAGTCGTATTTTTCAGAAGATCTTGGTAAGTACGATTTTGGGCCTTCTTACCTCCATCATTGACCGATATTGTTGGTCCATTTGGAATCGCATCATTCGTATTAATTAAAGGACTGCGATTTTCTGGAAGCATGGTTACTAAAATCGCAGATTCATCATGCAACCAATTGATCGCTTCTCTCATATTAGCATTTACTCTGGCATCTGTAAGTTTACGAGTCATTCTTTTTTCAACGTCTAGCAACCAAAGTTCGACACCTGATTTTGTGGTATGGGTGTAAGCGATATAATTTTGATCTGGGGACCATGATATATTCGATATTCGTGCATTGGAAGGAAGACCTTTCACAATAGATTCCTTTCCACTATTTATGTCTAGAACCTTCATATCATAATAATAGGTCGCTCTACTGGATATATTAGTCACAGGGTTGATCCGAAGACCTGCCAATCTCATTTCTTTTTCCGATAATTCATCTATAGACTTATACTTATTCCTGTATAATAATACGGCTGTTGTGGCATCCGCATTAATCCTGATCGATGGAGCCAAAGAAGCATCCGCTAAAACACGAATATGATCATGAGGCATTTGGTACCCTAGATCAGATTGAGCTTCTATCATGGTTGTCATAAGCATAGTTAATAGCATTAATATCGTTCGCATATTCATGTTGAAGTAAATTTTAATCCGAAAATTTCAATTCCACAAAGATCATACTCCACAAACTCAAGTTAGTCAATCCTTCCAAACAAAAAAAGCCTCCAAGAAATTACTTAGAGGCTTATTTTATTTAATTGAAAAGAACATTTACTTTCTTTCTCCCATGAGTGTGGCTTCATCAACTATATCATCAAAGGCATCAGTTCTGAATATTATATCTAAAATACCCGATACCGTAGCACCTTCATCTGAAGTACCTACACCTCCAGAAAATAAAACTTCCACTGGCATTCCTGTTAATAAAGGATTAATAGCTCCACCATCAGGTAAATTATAAACATCATCTACCAAAATTGAATCACCAACAGCATTTCCATTAAGAAAAACTGGAATACTTTGAATGGTAACTCCTACTAATACTTCATTAGCACTTGCAATACCCGGAGTAATAGTAAATGCCAAAGAATCCTGATTTAACAATCCGCCTAAATCTTTAAATATCATACTACCTTCATAGTTACCGATAAATTTGTCTCGCGCAAAGAAGCAATCACCGCTATCAATATTTGCCATCGGATTGTAATTTTCAGCTTCCGCATCCATACAGCCTCTGTATTCGCAGTTTCCACTATCTACAGTAGCAGAGGCATTATAATTATCGGCTTCAGGATCCATACAGCCAGAAATTTCCAAAGGATCTGTTCCCCCACCATCATCTTTACCACATGATGATAATACAGTCATGACGACAGCTAGGGCTAATAAATATCTTAAATTCAAAATAGATTTCATAAGTATTTAGTATTGTGATTTATAATCAAAGATAGGTATAAATGCTAAACGAACTTAATTCCAAGAATGTGAAAATCGACAACTACTTTCCCTCTAAAGCATTGACATAATCTAAAGAACCTAACCTAAATCTAAAGGCTATACCCGATTTCTTTTGGATATGATGCTCCGCTTTACAGAAGATAGGCAGATCTGAAGCTTTCCACTCTTTTGTCCATTGGCTATTACTAAGATTGGTATAAGGTTCGTTTTGCTGCACCTCGATCGCCTTTTTATTACGAATAACTTCAAATGTAGGATTAGAGAGCTTGAGTCTTATAGCACCTGAAGGATCTACTTGGGCACTAAGATGGTCTGAAAGACTGTATGTACTAGATACAAATGATCTGAAAATATCGAAATATGGGCCATTTCCTGGTGGGGATGCGAAAAGACATATACTACTACCAAGGCTTATCAAAAGCACTATCATCGCCTTTGCGCTTTTCTTTCTTATTTGTTTTCCTTGATCCTGCATACATTTCAAATTTACAGAATTTTGAAGGGATAGGCCCGTTCATCAGTGATATACGTCGTGAAGGACGCAAACCTATCTTCTTAAGTGCTTCTTCATGTCCAGCGATTATCCATGCCGTCGATCCTGCATATGCTGATTTTAGTGTATCTCCTATGTATTGATAAAATTGAGAAATATCACGCTCTTTGAGCCTTTCATCATAAGGTGGATTCATTACGATATGATAGCTTTCGTCTGATTGTTGAGATTTAAAGAAATCACTTTTCTCCACTGTGATATAATCCAGCCAGCCTAAATGACCAATGTTCATCTCTGTCGCTTTCAAAGGCCTCAAACCTCTATCTCTAGCAATGATCTGAGGTAGATCGCTGTAATCAACCTCTACATCGGTCACCTTATCCCATAGATCACTATCAAAATCTCGCCATTGCTTAAATCCAAATCTTCGATCCTTATCTTGCGGTGGTCTACCTGCAGCTAAAGTTAAGGCCTCCATAGCAATGGTTCCAGATCCGCACATAGGGTCTAAAAAGGTCGTCTTTTTATCCCAACCCGAAAGCAAAATCATACCCGCTGCTAATACCTCATTGATAGGTGCAGGTACTGAATGTGTACGATACCCTCTTCTATGTAATGAATCAGACGAACTATCTAATGAAATGGTCACTTCACTATTGTAAATCCGGACATGTATTTTGACATCTGGTGTCATTGTATTTACGTCTGGTCTTCGTCCTTCTAATTTCCTCCATTTATCTACTAGGGCGTCCTTAGTCTTAAGCGCTATAAACTTAGAATGAGTAAACTGTCGAGAAGAGACTACAGCATCAATCGAAAAAGTTTGATTGATATTCATATAATCATCCCACGGCAGGGCGAAAACTTTATCATATAGATCTTCCTCATCCTTCACGGTAAACTCATGAATGGGCACTAAGACTCTAATAGCCGTACGCAACCAAAAATTTGCCTTATACAGCATCTCCTGATCTCCATGAAAACCCACTGCTCGATGCATAATCTCCACATCTTGTGCGCCTAAATCTCTGAGTTCTTGAGCGAGGACTTCTTCTAAGCCTTTGATCGTTACTGCTGTTATCTTCATGTCTAAATTTCTTGCCGTACAATATTAGACTGTAAAAATGCCTTTAATTAAAGTCAATCCGAAATATTGGAAGGGATAAGTATGACATTTCCTAATAACAC
>CALBEE010000011.1 GCA_937927575.1 uncultured Saprospiraceae bacterium
CTAAATGGGGATCGGTTAATGGGCCAAAAAGTATTTTGCGTAAATTGATTGTAGCTCAGCAAAAGTTTTACTTCTGTTGGACTAGAAAGGGTAGTTGAACTACCCAGCATAATGAAATGATTTTCCAGAAAAAAGGTCTTAATAGAATTAAATTTCTAAATTTATAAGCAATATAAATTAGAATGAGTACAGGACATAAGATATATGATCAGTCGGGATTGTATTTTTTGACTTTCACTATTGTAGATTGGATTGACATTTATCAAATCGAAGTACATGGATATTATTATTGATAGTTTGAAATATTGTCGACAAGAAAAAGGTTTGATGATTGGAGCATATGTAATAATGACTAACCATGTCCACCTTATAGTAAAGGCAAGAAATAATAATCTTTCCGATGTAATAAGAGACTTAAAAAGACATACAGCAAAGAAAATAATATCTGAACTAAAGAATGTATCTAATGAGAGAAATGATTGGATACTTTCAAAGTTTGCCTTTTCGGCTTCTAGATCATTTAATAATTATCAAGTATGGATGCATCGTAATCGACCAATTGAATTAGAATCTTTAAGATTTATCAAACAAAAGCTTACTTATATTCATATGAATCCTGTAAATGCAGGATTGGTCAGGAATACAGAACATTGGGTCTATAGTAGTGAAAGAAATTATATGGGATTAAGAGATGTGGTAATGAATATTGACCCAATTGATATGTAATATTTAGAAATAGGAAGCTAATTTTTTGAATATGAAATTTTGATGTTAATGTCGTGACGAATCAAGTAAAACTTGGAGGTTAGAAGAACAGAAGAATATCTTCTGCTCAGCCGTATGCGGATAAGATTAAAAAAGGATAATTCCCAGAAAGTTCGAGCTCAGCAGAAGTTTCTCTTTTGTTGGACCAGAAAGGGTAGTTGAACTGCCCAACTCCATGTCATCCGACAAGTTCGTGTCAGAATTAAATTTTCACTTGCAATCCGATCGATTCTCTATATCTAAAAATTTATAGGGATATATAGCATCTATCATTCCAGAGCCTTCCATGCTTTCTACTTTAATCATCGCGCCTTCTAGTTCAAGATAAACCATTTTTCCAGATGTATTTAATTCAGAATACGCCTTTTCAATGTTAGCATTGTCACCAAGCATAGCTATCGAAGTTTGTAGATGGCTTTCACAAAATTTAAAAGAATTAGCGTCTGCCATATATGAAAATAATCCGCTGATTTTTTTTACTTCATTCAGATTCGATTTTTTCTTTTCATCATTTTCAAAAATCGCTTCCTCACCTTTTATCCAAAATAAATTTCCAGCATTACTTGTGTATTTTTCACCGTTGGCAGATTCGACTTTTCTAAGATTATAAGTCATACCTTCATTTAGCTCTTTTAGTTTAATCCAAGTCAATCCATCTTTTTTTGTTTTACTTAGGAGTGTATATATTTCCTTACCATCATCTGAGATCCATGGTTTCGATTCTGCGATCAATTTTTGGTTTTCTCGCTCTTCTGCTAATCTCCTTTGTACTTCTTGCCTTTCATATTCGCTTTGGGCTTCATTCCAACTCTGAGTACTCATATAATATAATACATAGACCAGTATTCCTACTCCTATAGATATGTATGGAAATATTTTTCTAAACGTTTCTGAAGGCATAATTCTTTTATTTATTTACCATTTAAATATCCTCTTAGATATTCGAAATGTTTTCCAAGATCTCCCTTGTCAGTTACACTTCCACGATCAAGCATCGTTCCGCCTCCAGCTTTAAGTTCTGGTAAGACATGTTCGATAAACATATCGCCAAAAGCAGTAGAGGCATCTCTAGGCAATTCATTGGGAAGATTGTCTATTGTCATCATATCTAAAGCATTGTCTTGATAAGGTTCAGATTCTGTCCTTGATATAGGATCATAACCAAATACTGGATCGGCAATGGTACTTGCTTTTATAGTGGTCGGTATCGAGCTTACTGGAGCAATATCACAAGTAACATCTGCTATGACTTTGATACCAAAATTATCACTGGATAATTGATCTAATGTAAAAAAGGCTGGTGCATCATTATCCCAATAAATACCATTTACCATGATGTCACTCATCGGCAAAAAATGATCAAAATCTGATTCGTATAATGAAGGATTATTATAGAAATCTCTTACATCGTCAAATTCTCTTCCATCTTTTCTTTTGGCATAGTAAAAACTGCTTAATTGAGTATATACCGGTTGATCAAATTTTTTAGTGACATAATCAATAGGTCGTACCTTATGAAAACCCATATCGTCTAATACCATTGCGGCACCATTAGATACTCTGCCTGTTCCTGTCAAGACTAATTTTACATTAGGAAAGGTAGTTTTACCATAGACATCTTTGGCCGCAGCATAGTCATAAAGATCCTTCATCCTTGGCAATTCAAAACTACCTGTTCGTTTTGCATAAGTCCATAGCGCATTGTGAGCACCGACCATTCCTGCAAATTTTCCAAAAGCAATTACTCTGGCCCCTGCATCATTGGTGAGTACTTCATAGTCGAGTAATCTTATATTACGCTCAACGATGGCTTGTAATAATTTTCGATTATAGACTTGCTCCTTGATGGTATGCGAAAAAAAGAAATAGGTTTTATCAGCGATTAGTTTTTCAATAGGTACTTCCTTTACACCTAGGAGTATATCACGATCTGATACATCATCTACGACTGGTACACCAACCGCAGCATAATCGTCATCAGTAAAACATCTTACTGAAGAAGATTGAACCACTAAATCTACACCTTCTTCTATTAAGCTTTTACACTGAGTTGGATTGAGCGGAACTCTACTATCTGGCGGATTTTTGTCTTCTCTTATGATTCCTATTTTGAGCATATTCAATTCGCTGTTTTATTGTGTACCCAAAAGTAATGAAAGCAGCGATGTAGATGAGGAAGGTGTCTTATTTTTATGAGAATTATCCTAGGTCTAGTAACTCTTTTATCCTTTATTTCATGTAATTGTAGCGAGGATGAAATTTCGGAATTTGAATATGAGTGTTCTGGTATTGCCATTATTGATGATGAGAATGACTTAACCGATAGCATTTGGATGGTCTTACCTAACATCATTATGGCCGAAGAGCTTACTTTTAATTTCGTTTATATAGATCATCCTTTTGAAATTGATGATGTGGAGATTGAATCCTATTCTTTTGAAATAAGTTTTGGCGAGGATTTCTATTTTCAAACCATTAATCCGCTATTCATTGCTCGGTCTGATAGGCTCTCAATCCCTCAAGATTCTGTTTTTAATCAAGTTAATATGCCCATAGGTCAGGCGACTTATGCATTGAAGCTTAGATTTAAAGGATATGAAGGTGAAATAGCAGTTTCACATGGCGAACTATTAATGAGTGACTGCGCTACATTGAATGCTTTCAAAGTAGATGTAAAGGATTGTCGATATAGTTACCATTTAATTCCACCACCTTTTGACGAACCTTTACCCATCTTATGCATGTAACATTTTAATATATTGGGTCTTACATAAAATATTTATTCACATATGTTATATCTATATGCGTTTTATACCTATATTTACGATACTCAAACGACTTACGACTAACTTAAAAACACTTTTACAATGATTCAAGAATTTAAAGACTTTATAATGAAAGGCAATGTGCTAGATCTAGCAATTGCGGTAATCATTGCTGGAGCCTTTGGTACAGTTATAACAACATTCACTAATGAAGTGCTTATGCCACCAATCGGTCAGGCATTAGGAGGAATGGATTTCTCAGATCTCAAGTATGTATTACAAGCAGCATCTGGAGAAGGAGATAATGCAGTAGCTGAAGTAGCAATCATGTGGGGTAAATGGTTAAACACAATCATCAACTTCCTTATTATTGCATTCATTTTATTCCTTATAATAAGAGCAAATAACAAGGCTAATCCACCTGCACCTGAGGCGCCGGCTGGACCTTCAGATATAGATTTATTGACGGAAATCAGAGACGCCCTCAAAAAATAAAGTTCATTTTTTCAACGTCATGGAGCCTTCAGTGATTTATCGCTGAAGGCTTTTTTTGTATTATCGAAAGTCATTTCATTACGCTTATCAAGCTTTAAGTATCGCCTTGTAAAGCCATCAAGCTTTTAAAGATGCGTTAGCAAAGAGGGTATAACTAATTTGCGAAAGTTGTCCTAATTTTATTATTCTAAAGGTAATATCCACCGAAAGTAAATATCATCGCTTGCCTATTCCCAAAAAGATCCGTGAGAGTCTTTGCAGATCCGTAAAATTCACTTTTTAATAGATTGGTTAAAAAACCCTTAAAACACATTGTGTGTGATACAATGCAATCGTTTGCATCGCTCTTATTTAAACCAATTGCTAACCTTTTAAATATCAGCTTTATGAAAAAGATACTATACATACTAAGTGTTATACTAATCGCTAGTTCTTGTAAGAATATCGAGAAGATGGTGGAACAAGGCAAATATGATGAAGCTATAGAATACGCTGCTAAAAAATTACATGGAGAAAAGGATAAAAAGACGAAATACGTCGAGGCTTTAGAAACAGCCTATCATAAGGTGACCGATCAGGATATGGATAGAATCAAGTTCTTGGCTGCTAGCGGATATGCTAATAAGTACGATCGTATGTATGATCTTTTTCTCAAGATAGATAGAAGACAGAATAGTATTAAGCCATTTTTACCTTTAATTAGTGAAGATGGTTATGCGGCTCATTTCAAATTTGTACGGACACATGAGAAGCTAAACGAGATGGCAGAATTAGCAGCTGAAGAGCATTATCTATCTGCACTTGAGGCCTTAGCAGATTACGATAAGTATGAAGATAAAAATATGGCTAGAAACGCTTTTCAGTATCTTGAGAATATAGACCGTTACAGATCAAATTATAAAGACTCCAAAGATCTTAAAAGAGAATCGCGTATCAAAGGCACCACTCATGTAGCGGTAAGTGTGATGACAGGTAGCTTCGTCTATGCTGGAGATATATCTCGATACGTATTGAAAAGTTTTGATATCGACAGATTGAATAGTTTTTGGACGGTCTATGATGACGCGGAAAATTTTGACAGTGCTGCTGATTACCATGTAATCTTAAGAGTGGAGGATATCATACTCGGAACAGAAAGAGAAAGAGTGGATCGTTTTCACGAAAAAGCTATTATAGAAATAGGTAGAGAGAATTGGGTAGGAGAAGATGGGAGAGTAAAGGTGGATTCTTTAGGTAATATACTAACAATGCCTATTCATAAAGAAGTATTTGCAACAGTAACAGATGTTAAAAGAGAGAAGTCTGCGCAGATGTATTCTGAAATCATCATTAAAGATGAAAGAAGAAATCATATTAAAAGAAGTATACCAATTACGGTGGATGAATTGTTTAATGATTACATGTGTACATTCACCGGAGATAAGAGAGCCCTTCCGGCAAACTCAGTGAAAAGATTGGATACCCATCTCGCTCCATTTCCGCATGACATTGAAATGATCGAAAATATGAGTTATCGACTTAGAGATGCTGCATACAGCAAGATCGAATACGAAATGAGAAGTATTATCCGAACCTAATCATAAAATCCAATAATTTGAGCGGACTAGATATCATTCTAGTCCGCTTTCTTTTACCTCATACTTATATATAATACAATCGACTAAATAATTACATTTGCATCCGCGTATTCCATTTTTGATTCAGAAAGTGAATAGCCCATAATAATAACTTTGAATCGTCAGGACTAACAAAAAGAAAGAACTAGACGTTACCAATATATAAAAGCCAAAATAAAATATGAATCTTACTAACGTATTGGCCGTAAGTGGCCTTCCTGGATTATACGAACTTGCTTCCAATAGACCTAATGGTCTTCTAGTAACACCAATTGAAGGTGGCAAAAGTAAATTCTGTTCTTCGCGTAAACACCAATTTACACCACTCGAAACAGTAGCGATTTATACTTGGTCAGATACCGCTGAGCTCAAAACTGTTTTTCGATCTATGACTAAAAAGATCGTAGAGGCACCACTTCCAGATCCAAAATCGAGCAAGGATGTATTGAACTCATATTTTGAACAGATCCTACCAGAATTTGATAGAGAAAGAGTATATCCTAATGATATCAAAAAAGTAATTAAGTGGTATGTAGCTTTAGAAGCGCAAGGCTATTTGAGTGAAAGTGATGAAGAGGAGTAAGCTATTTATTAGCGGCTTTTAATTCCATCATTACAATATAAATTACGATAAGCTTTTCTATGGCGAAGTATGCAATTCCCAATTTTGTAAGTTGGGGATAGAAATAATAAACTAAGCCCACCGATACGACACAATAAGTGAGGTTTACGAATGCTATTATTCTTAGAAAAGTAGGCCAGTTAGCCGGGACTATAAATGCGCAGCTTAAAGAATATATGGCAAACATCACTGCGGCTGATGCAAGATAATATAAGACTTCAGTAGGCATTCCTATCAGGTCTTGAAGTAAAGGCAATACTATTCCTAACATGACGGCCGAAACTATTGCTCCTATACCATCTATCAGAAAAATCGTTCTTGGATTGTCATTAAAATTGATCATATTTTATCGAATTCATTAAGCCTTTAAATTATTTCCAAGGTCCATCTTTAGTAACATTCACAAAGTGATCTCCAAACAGTCTGTACAGTCCACCCCCTCCACCAGTCCAAAATCTACCTTGACTATCCTCAAATATGGCTTGTACAGCTCGTACACCTAGGCCTTCAGTTTTTGCATAATTGATTAGCGAATCACCTCCATCATATCTATACAAGCCATAGCCTTCAGAACTAAACCAAATATCTCCGTCACTAGCCTCATATATTTTAATTACTTCATTATTGCACACTCCATTATTCATATCAAAGACATTATAATTTTTTCCATTATACATGCAAGCACCTCCATATCTCGAACCAAACCAAAGATTACCCTTTTTATCTAAAATAATATCATCTATCTCATTTCCACATAATCCATTTTCTTTATTAAGGAAAGAGATATATTGGCCATCATAAACAGCAACACCTAAACCAGAAGTAGCCATATAGATTTTTCCATCTACTTCAAGGAAATCTCGGACACATTGATTAGAAAATCTATCATCGGAAGTAACCTTGCTCAAATTAGGGAAATCAAAATTGATAAACTTACCTTCTATGAATCGAGAGACGCCTTGCGTACTTCCAGCCCAAATCTGACCTTTACTATCTTCATAGATGCTCCAAACCCATTCGTCTCTAAGTCCATCTTTTACTGTATAATTGGTAAAAGTATTTCCATCAAAAACTGAAATTCCTCCATTGGTGGTTATCCATATTTTTCCATCTTTGGTTTGTATCACATCAGTCACCTGAAATCCACTTAAGCCATCCTTAGGTTGAAAATATTTTACTTCTTTACCATCATATTTTACTAATCCATAGCCGTTAGTCCCCATCCAAAGATTACCATCTTTATCTTCAAAGATGTTTCTGATATATTCACCGATTTGATCTTCCGGAAGTGAATTAACATATGGAGTACTGAAATCTTCTTTAAGTATAATTGGCGTTTGTCGATCTTCGTTTTGAGCTTTACATGAAAATACATGTAACAGAATTAAAAAACCAAAAGTAGGAAAGGCGAAGATTCTAAGAGTATTCATATTAAATGTAAGTTACAGAATAATTATGTGATGTCATTCAAATGTAGACTTCAGCTCAACAACCCATTTAATTTAAATGTAAATTCTTGTAAAACATTCAAAAAAAACTCTTCCCAATACATTGAGAAGAGTTCTACATTTTATAAATACATGCAATGCATGTTAAAATTCTGCACTGCCTGGATATCTTGGGAAAGGAATCACATCTCGAATATTAGACATTCCTGTTACGAATTGTACTAATCGTTCGAATCCTAATCCGTATCCAGAATGAGGAACGGTACCGAAAATTCTTGTATCTAAAAACCATTGCATCTCATGCTGTGGTATTCCCATCTCATCCATTCGTTGTGTTAGCTTATCTAATCGTTCTTCACGCTGAGAACCACCAATGATTTCACCAATGCCTGGGAATAAAATATCCATCGCTCCTACAGTAGTACCATCATCGTTTTGTCTCATATAAAACGATTTTATCTCTTTGGGATAATCTGTAAGTATCACTGGTTTTTTAAAATGCTTTTCCACCAAAAATCTTTCGTGTTCTGATTGAAGATCTGCACCCCACTCATCCAATACAAATTGAAATTTCTTCTTTTTGTTAGGCTTACTATTTCTTAATATTCTGAACGCTTCTGTATATGTCAATCTTTCGAAATCATTGTCAACACAGAATTTCAATTTTTCTCTGAGGTCTATCGGTTGTCTCTCAGCAGTCGGCTTTTGTTTGTCTTCTTGGATGATTCTGTTTTCTAAAAACTGTAAATCATCATCACAATTATCCATCACGTAATTGATGACATATTTCAACATATCTTCAGCGAGGTCCATGTTGTCATTTAGGTCAGCAAAAGCTACTTCTGGTTCGATCATCCAAAACTCTGCAAGGTGTCTACTCGTATTGCTATTTTCAGCTCTAAAAGTTGGTCCAAAAGTATATACCTGACTCAGACCCAGTGCAGCTAATTCTGCTTGTAGTTGTCCTGATACTGTAAGGTTGGTAGACTTGCCAAAAAAGTCTTGCTTGTAGTCCACTTTACCATCTTCTCCTTTCGGTACATTATCCATGTCGATAGTAGTAACTTGAAACATCTCACCAGCACCTTCCGCATCACTTCCTGTAATTATAGGACTATGTACATTATAAAAACCTTTGTCATTAAAAAATTTATGAATGGCAAAAGTGACTGCATGACGAATTCTAAAAATGGCACTAAAAGTATTGGTTCGTACTCTTAAGTGTGCGATGTCTCTAAGAAACTCTAATGAATGTTTCTTAGGTTGTAAAGGATATTTGTCGGCATCACAATCGCCTAAGACTTCTATATTTTTCGCTACAAGTTCTACAGATTGACCTTTTCCTTGGGACTCTATAAGCGTACCCGTCGCTTTGATGGCTGCCCCTACCGTAAATCTTTTAAGAAGGGCAGGATCTTCATTTTCTTGATCGACAACGACCTGTAATGTCTTGATGGTCGATCCGTCATTAAGGGCTATAAATCTATCATTACGAAATGAACGGATCCATCCCATAACCGTTACTTGTCTATCTAGTTGATCACTTTGGATCAGATCTACAATTTTCTCTCTTTTCTGCATAGCTTAACTATTTAATAGGCGCCAAAGATAATACTTGAATTGGAATTAGAGAATGCCTATAGATTATAAGAAGTCACCCACTATTTGATACACTTCTTTACCTTTCAAAGTGTGCCCTAAACCTTTTACTGTCTTAAGTTCACTCCCTTCAAACCATTCATGTATGCGCTCAGAATCAGAAATAGGAACTACAGGATCCAGCTCATCATGTACTATCAGCACATCACAATCCAACTCCTTTTCGAAATCTCTAAAATTGAACTGTTTAAATTGCATTTTAAAGAATGATTCGAAATACTCATCCATCGCTTTTCTCGTCTTTTCTCTGAGTGCAAGTAATTGATGATATCTATCGATATGCCAGCTTAGATCAGCTACTGGACTGAGGAGTATTAGTTTTTCTAGTCTGTTATATACTTTCTTTTGTAGCAAATGAGCTAAGGATAAAGCTCCTAATGAATGAGCTACAATACGCGTGGGTTCAAACGTTTTGAGCGCTACATCGATCATATTGGCAAAATGAAGAAGATTGAAATGGTCACCATCCGATCCACCATGGTAGGGTGCATCTAAAGCCACAAATCTCCTTTGGTCCCTTCCTAGATAATCAATCATATCATACCATCGATAACTGTTGCTGTCCCAGCCATGGATTAGTAGAGTGGTTTCTCCACTTCCTCCCCAATCATATAATTTGACATTTAAATCATCTATAGATTTACGAGTGCCTGTTTTTTCAGGAGCTACATCTGGAAGTGCTTTGGGTATGATACGACCTTGCATAGGATGTATCAATACATTGATACTTCCTTTTCCCGCTTTTTTGGTCGAGAACATATTGATCAGCCTATATTTGGCTGATAATAATCTTATGATTGATCTTTCTTTCCAAGTATCCATATTAGAGCACGCCTTACTATCTTAGCTTTTGATTTATTTTTTAATGCTTAAAGCTAAGGTATGAAGTTCTTTCCGATAATGGGTGATGCTTACAAACTTGTTGATTATTCACTTTTAGATCTTTCAGTAGATACCTCAGAATATTATAATAATGTAAATCCAAAATTTGATTCGCTCAAGGACTATGTCGCTCATGTCAAGAATCGTACTCAATGCAAATTATTATATGGAGGTTACTTAGAACATAGGGCAATATATACATCAAACCACTTTACTGGCGACAAGAGAGATTTTCATTTAGGGATTGATGTTTGGGTAGCGGCTAATACTCCTTTATTTGCTCCTTGTGATATGGTACTACATAGTATGGCGTACAATAATGCGGAACTAGATTATGGGTATACACTTATTTATTATCTTCAAAAAATGGATTGCCATTTGCTATTGGGTCATCTGAGTAAATCATCTTTAGTTGATAAAGAGATAGGTATGAGCGTAAAAGAAAAATCATTAATTGCATTCTTGGGTAACTCTTCTGAAAATGGTGGATGGGAACCACATGTACATGTACAATTAATTAAAGATATGGGAGAAAATAAAGGTGATTATCCTGGAGTATGTACTCAGTCAGATTTAGATTTTTATCGTTCAAATTGTCCAAGTCCTATTAATTTGATTCTTGCTTAAAAGTAACGCAGTGATCTGTAAGCACGAAGGGATTGCAGAGCTCAAGTGGGATTGTATAATTTGATCGATATATGGTAGTATTCCAACTAATGTTTGGTCTAAAGTCTATAGGTATTTAGTTGCAATATTGCTAGTGCTCCGCAATCTCTCGTTTCGGTCGCGCTTACAGATCAGAAGTAACGCTTTGATATGAAATAAAGTAACGCATTGATCTGTAAGCACGTAGGGATTGCAGGGGATTGTACCGTAAAATCATTTATTCAAATTACAGCGTCTCAAGCGACTTTTCTTATAGTGGATCAAATCCGTATTTCGCTCTGTT
>CALBEE010000012.1 GCA_937927575.1 uncultured Saprospiraceae bacterium
CTTCGGAGGGATTATAGGGAGGATTATAATTCGATGTTTTGCGCACTGTAGGATAAGAATATTTAAACAATGTGATATTTTATATAAATACTTTAGAGTAATATCGAAGAGCTCAATCATAGAGTGTGTTAAGTTTTTTATTAATTGCCTCACGAGTTGAGTATAGTATGATTCACCTTCGAATAAATTCAAAGTGACAATAGTATGAATCTCTTATTTAGTAATAACAAGAATAAATTTTATTCAAGAAATGGCTCGAGCCATGTCGTATGTGTATCCCTTCGGAGGGATTATAGGGAGGATGATACATAGATACTTTTGCATGCGAGCAAACTATTGTCAAATAGAATCAATTATTCCCTTCCGCACAATTCATTTTATCTAATTCTACAAGCCCGCCGCTTTACTAATATCCAACATCTTCGTAATAGAAGGAAGCCCTTTTTCTATTACTTCATGTGATAATGTTACTTCCGGAAGATTGTACTTCATGGTGAGGTATAATTTCTCCATCGTATTACGCTTCATGAATGGACAATCATTACAAGCACAGGTGTTATTTGGCGGTGCTGGTATGAATGTTTTGTCAGGAGATTTGAGTTGCATCTGGTGAAGTATACCAGATTCGGTAGCCACTATAAATGTGCTAGCATCATTTTCTTCTGTAAACTTGATTAATTGACTCGTCGATCCGATAAAATCTGCTTTATCTAATATATGTGCTTCACATTCTGGGTGCGCGATAAACTTAGCTTCAGGATGTCTGATCTGGAGCTTGGTGATTTTTTCATTAGAGAAGATCTCATGTACCATACACGCTCCGTTCCAAAGTACTAAATCACGTCCTGTTTTCTTTATCAGCCAAGCCCCTAAGTTTTTATCTGGAGCGAAGATTATTCCCTTGTCTTTAGGTACACTTTCCACAATGGTTTTCGCATTGGTAGAAGTACAACATATATCTGTAAGAGTCTTGAGTTCTGCAGTACAGTTGATATAACTTATGACTACATGGTCTGGGTATTTTTCTTTGAATTTTTTGAATAGGTGAGGAGGACAACTATCCGCTAATGAACAACCTGCCTTTAAATCAGGTAGTAAGACTTTTTTGTTTGGATTAAGCATCTTAGCCGTTTCAGCCATAAAGTGTACTCCTGCGAATACAATGATGTCAGCTTCGGTGTCCGCTGCTTTTTGTGATAAACCTAGACTGTCACCTATGTAATCAGCGATATCCTGTATTTCGGATTCTTGGTAATAGTGAGCGAGGATAATCATATTCTTCTCCTTCTTCAACTTGTTGATCTCGGCTACAAGGTCAAGTGTTGGGTCTACATCAAGGTCTAGATATCCATTTTTATGAAGGTTTTCTTTCGCTACTGCTAATGCCGCTGGTGCCATAGGTTTTGATTATTGTTTTGTTTAAATTAATAAGCCCTCTAAAAGTACAGGTTTCTTCTATTAAACGCAAAATCATAAAGATAGATTCCGAATGCATGCGAATTGTGTGTAGCTAGCTTCATGCTATAGCTTTTAGCCTTTAGACATACTATGAAATAGGTTCATAGCTCTACAAACATCTATATTTCCCAGCCTTTGATAGGTTTGGTTTTGTATCTTTTTCTGGTTTCTACACGTTCTTTTTGACGCTCAAAGATTAATCTTCCTAAAGCCTCTTCCGCACTCATCGGATTGCCGGGCATTAGAGCCATATTGATTTTATGCTCCAGTACATCCAAGCGATACAGGTAACTCATCAATAAATCTTTGTCATAGCGAAGCATCCAAGTGACACGATCTATAATAGCGTTAAGCAATTCTTGTTCGTCAGCTTCTTGTGCTACTTCAACTCCAATATCCTTCTGGACGAGCCCAGATATGATTTCTGTATCTTTCATTCTACAAAACTTAATAAATCATTTACGTAATCACGTGTATTGGATAGTCGTGGTACTTTCACTTGCGCACTTATCTTTCCTTTGGACTTAAGCCAATTATGGAAAGATCCGTTCGGCATCACCTCGACTTTTAATGGGCCTAACGCCATATCTTTGTATCGTTTCGCTTCATAGTCGGAATTTATTTCTTTCAATTTCTGATCTAGTATTCTTTCAAATTCTGATAAGGAAGAGGGCATTACGTCAAATTCTATCAACCATTGGTGTCCACCTTTACCAGGCTCGTCCATATAGATAGGCCCAACAGTATACTCCTTTACGATGGCGTGCGTAAGTTGACAAGTTTCGGCAATGGCTTGATCCGTATTCCCAATCATTACTTCTTCACCAAATACATTGATGTAATGCTGAGTTCTGCCCACTACTTTTATTCTATAAGGATTTGTACTCACAAATTGTACGGTATCACCAATCATGTATCGCCAAAGGCCAGCGAAAGTTGAAATCACTATGGCGTATTTTTCACCTTTTTCAACTTCACTAAGGTTTAAAATTTTAGGGTTAGAACGATCTATTTCTGAAACATGAACAAACTCATAATACACTCCATGATCCGTCAATAACAACATTCCCTCTTCTTCAGTATCTTGAATACTGAAATATCCTTCGGAGGCATTGTAGATTTCCATATAATCAAAATCATCGCTGGGAATTAATTCTTTAAATTGTTCCCGGTAGGGTTCGAAGCCAACACCTCCATGCATATAAGTTTTGAGATTCGGCCAAAGTTCTAAAAGATTTTCTTTCCCAGATATTTCAAGTATACGCTGAAATAAAACAAGATTCCAAGTCGGCACTCCTGCGATCATAACAATATTTGCATGGACCGCTTTTTGGGCTATCAGTTCTATTTTTTCTTCCCAGTCTGAAAGTAATGCAGTTTCAAAATCTGGACAATAAAATGGACGACCAGCATTGGGCATCGTATGGAGCATGATAGCAGATACATCGCCGACGATACTATGCTTATATTTTTCGAATGGCTCTAATGATCCTCCAAGAATTAAATTTTTATGTTGGAAACTTTGCGCAGTAGGTCTACGATTATATACGGTTGCCATTGATTCCCAACTCGATGCGATAAGATTGCGATGAAGCATCTTTTGATTAATAGGAAGGTATTTACTTTTTCCACTAGTAGTACCTGCAGATTTTGCGAAAAATTTGGTTGCGCCCGGTGATAAAACATTTGACTCACCCATCATCATTCGATCGATATATGGTTTTATAGATTCGTAGTTGCTTATAGGAAATGCGTCAGATAATTCATTTGCTTTCGCAAGCAACTTAAGGTTATTCTTTTTTCCCCACTCTGTATCTTTAGCATGGAGAATCAATTCTCTCAATACGCCTTGCTGCAACTCAGGACTGCTATGTCTGATTCTCTCTATTCGCTTAAATCTCTGAGAGAGATATTTTTTCACAATTTTATTTGCAATAGAATTTAGCATGGAGCCGGAGCAAATTTTATTTAAATCTTTATTACTAGAACAGAATTAAAATTTTAAAACGGTAGACCTACTACCATTAATTTCAATAATGTATAATCCATCTTCAAAGTGATCCAGAGAAATGTGGTCATTGCGATCTACGCTTAGTAATTTTCCGGTAGAACTATATATAGTGTATTGAAAAACTTCTGATTGATTCATAATATCAACCCTTCCTGGCGTAGGATTAGGGTATAAAAGCAATTGAGTTTTAAAAGGATCAACAGTATTTGTAATGGTCACAAAATCGGAGAATCTTCGCGGTAATATTTGGTATCCTTCTGTGTATGGTGCTGATGGATCGTATTGACCACCCAATCCGATTAAGTCGAAAGGGGCTTCTGGCATCGGAAGGTTTTGTAACCCTGTATCTGAATTTATTCTCATCAAATATACATTTTGGCCATCAGTTAGAGAGATATTCATGGATCCTGTTCCTGAGCCTGTCCATTCTGATTCGTCAAAATAAAATAGATTGTTGATTCGAAGTAAATTCCCTTCTGTTGATTCATTTAGTTCAGTTACTATTTTCGGATCTAGAAGTGGTTGATTGTTATCAATTATTGTCAGTTGTTCTACGAATACTTCTGTTAAGCCATTAAATTGTTGGACGGGTCCTTGTACCGTAACAAAATCTCCTTCTACGGGAATAGGGAAATTATCTAGAATACTAAATATCCAAACACCATTACCGTCATCATCCATTAATACCATTAGAAAATAATCTGCACTTTCTTGATAATTAATACCATAAACTGTACCCGAAACTTTAACATTGGTGTCGAGGAGGATAGGTACTCCATCATTATCGTTTTCTTTTATTTCTGGAATAGTATACTCAGGATAATCTGTAGAAGTGCCTATGATTCCATCGCAATCTTCGTCAATACTATTATCCAATATTTCAATAGCGTCAGGATTGATATTAGGGTCATTATCATTGCAATCTTCATCAGAATTAAATCCATCATTATCTTCATCAATAACTAAAATGATTCCATCACAATTTTCATCGACATCATTGTTAGCAATTTCTGTAGCATCAGGATTGATATTAGGATCATTGTCATTACAGTCTACATCATTATTAAATCCATCATTATCATTGTCGATTACGGGAACTTCTTGAGCTAGATCTCTATACCAATGCAAACCTGCGTTTTCGATGCCAGTATGAAATGCTAAAAGATCTAATCGACCACTGTCATCGACATCTTCAAGATACATTTGTTCGAAACTAAATTCTTCATCTAAATATTCAAAGGGTTCGAAGTTGAAATCGTTTATATGTTCGTGATAAGATAAACCATATCCAGTTAAAATTCCTGGACCATTTCCGTTGAGATCAACAATCTGAATGGTACCAGCAAAAAAATCATTTTCTAAAACGAATTCTTCAGAGAAATCACCATTATCGTTTCTCACAACAGAAAGTCGACTTCCATTAGAAAGGTATCTCAATACTGGATCAAGGTCGCCATCATTATCCCAATCATGTGCAGTCACCCATTGTGGTCTATCGGCTGGTCCAATGGTGATTCTACTTCCCCAACCATTTCCCTGTTCGTTTTCAAAATAAAAAGCACGACTTGAATAATGCCAAGTAAGAATGTCTAAAAATCCATCACCATTCATATCTATAGAAATAAGATCGGTAGCAGTACCGCCCATGATAGATTCTTCAAAATTTCCGCTTCCATCATTTTCAAAATAATAAGTAGCATTGAAATCAAAAACAGCAACAATGTCTTGATCACCATCATTATCAGCATCAAAGACCTCAATGGCAAATACATCATTTTCTCCTGAAAAAATTTCCTGTATAGGTCCTAAGCCTTGCGTCGTATTTTCTCGCCAGTAAATCGCATTCGAACTGTTTTGTCTTGCAATGATCATATCGTTTCTACCATCACCATTGAGATCGGCATATTTAAAATCCGTAGTAATTACTGAGCTATTCGAAATTGTAACTACTCCATCATAACTGTCTCCATTCCAAGCTTTGTAGCCTACCCAATCATCATACACCATAGCGATGTCTTTTGCTTCTTGATTTACGATTCCATTGTATTCTATATTTTCATAATTAAGAGAAGAAGCACACATATGAACAAATGCTTCACCATTATCATTTTGTAAATTTACTATGGCAATCTGACCTCTAGTTCCGAAAATCATTAATTCTATATTTCCATCATTGTCGAAATCACCTTGGGTAATTTGCGAAATCTCATGTCCAGTAGAAGTTATTTGTTCTTCATTGTTGAAGTTGCCATCCTCTTGATATTTTACAAATATTCCATCCACATTTCCCTTACCATAAATGAGGTCAAGATCTCCGTCACCATCATAATCGTATAGCGTTTTTCCAGCTTCTGTTACGGGTCCATCGTAGAGCGTATAGATTTCGCCAAAACCTCCTTCACCGTCAGAAGGAAGTATTTTTAAATCAGTATTGTCTCTATAATAATAATCATCTACTCCGTCTCCATTAAAGTCGTAAGGATAATGAGTTAGACCAGTTGGTCCATTATATCTTTCTACTAATGAGAGATTTGGATTATAGACATCTGCATTTTCTCCGTGGAATAGAATAATTTCTTCTGTTCCATTGAGATCTAAGTCTGAAAATTTTATTACTGGATGAGAAAATTGTGTATTGTAATTATGGGCTACCGAATTAGATTCTACAAAACCAGTGCCTTGGTTATTCAAAAACGTTTTTATAACATCATCATTGACCATGATAAAGTCAGACAATCCATCATCATTAATATCGCTAACGCCATAGCTCTCACCCCAAAAACCTCCAAGTCCTTGTCCTATTGTAGAGTGAGGGGCAAACTCAACGCTATTATTATTTTGATATAGAACGAGTGCATTACCACTGGTACTTATTAAATCTTGATCTCCATCATTATCAAAATCTATGTATGCGAAAATATTATCAACAGTAGCGGGTATCGATGATGATCGAGGGCCATTGAAAACGAAATCACCTTCGTTATAGTAAATTTCTGGACCGTAATGGGCATAAGAGGCAATAGGATCCAAAAGACCATCTCCATTGATATCAATAACATCAATAGTGATAGCGGCGCTAGGTCCAAAAATTTGTTGTCTTTCAGAAACTTGACTTATCGAAAATTGGGTGCTGAGAAGTATAATAAGGGTAAAAATCGCAGGTACTTTTTTCATTGTGTTGCATTTTTTGTGGTAAGACACTTTAATTATAAGGGCGCTATATTCCAAGTTATAAAGCGATTAATCAAATTTACACATTTGCCAGATAAGTCAATGTGGATATTGAAAACATCTATTCTAAGCCTGTCAATCGTGTTTAAAGACTGGCTATTTATGGGGTTTTGGGGGAGTAAATGTGAAAATGGTGCGAAATTTCTACTGTTTATCAATGAGTTATGAAATAAACTTTGCAAAAATAAGCCAATAAAGCTTGCTTTATAAGATAAGGAAAATTACATTTGCAGCCGCTTAAGAAAATAGGCGTTTTTGAAAACATTTTTTAATTCATTATTTAAGATATATAACTGTGGATACATTAAGTTATAAAACAATATCAGCAAATAAGCAGACGGTAACGCACGCTTGGCACGTAATCGATGGCGATGGAGCTATCGTAGGTAGAGCAGCAACCCAGATCGCTACAATGCTGAGAGGTAAGCACAAGCCATCATATACTCCTCACGTAGATACTGGAGATTATGTGATTGTTATCAATGCTGAGAAGATGAGATTCACTGGCGCTAAGCTAGATGATAAGCAGTACATCACTTACTCAGGTTACCAAGGTGGGCAGAAAAGAAAGACAGCTAAGCAAGTATTTGCAGCTAAGCCTACAATGATCATCGAAAATGCCGTTAGAGGTATGCTTCCAAAGAATAAGTTGGGTAGAGCGATGATCAAGAAATTATTCATATACGAAGGTGACCAGCACCCGCACGCTGCTCAGAAGCCTACAAAAATTGAACTATAAGATATGGAGACTATTAACGCAATCGGCAGAAGAAAGGCTTCTGTAGCTAGAGTATATCTTACTAAAGGTGGTGGAAACATTATCATCAATGGTAAAGAGTTAACTAACTACTTCCCAATGCCAAATATTCAGAACAGTGTGCTAGAGCCACTTAAAGTATCTGAGGTAGAAAAAGAATTTGATATCAAAATCACTGTTGCAGGTGGAGGATTTAAAGGTCAGGCTGAAGCTATTAGACTTGGAATCTCTAGAGCATTAGTCAAAGTTGATGTTGACAATAAACCAGCACTCAAAGCGAAGAAATTCCTTACTAGAGATGCAAGAGAAGTAGAAAGAAAGAAATATGGTAAACCAAAGGCAAGAAAGAGCTTCCAGTTCTCAAAGCGTTAGAATTACTATTACCATTATTTTTTATTA
>CALBEE010000013.1 GCA_937927575.1 uncultured Saprospiraceae bacterium
CTTACTTCAGGTAAGTACTTATGTGTATTGCCTCTACTGTAGAAGAATACTGAATTAGGTATTTTTTTATTGCGTAGAATGCTTATGTGAATTAGCTTTTATCGCAGCGAAATACTGAAATGCGTATTTCGTTGTTTGTACTTACTCAGGTAAGTACAAACTGACTAACCTTCGAAGTGGAAACTTAAGGTAAATACTTGAGATACAACGTTTTCCAGTACTTTGGATTTGTTTAATTGATCGTCATATATCAATATATTGCCTACACCACGTGAATATTTGATTTCAGGAGAGAATATGAAATACGGATAAAAGAATTGCATGCCTGCACCTATTTCTAGCTGGAAATCATGGGGAGATATCTTAATTAGAGTCTTTGCATCACGTGTTTGAGAATTAGATTGCACATCATAGCTGTACTTCATTCCCGCTACCATAAATGCACGCTTATCCTTGTAAGGGGCTGATTTAAATCTGATTAAGAAGGGAAGTTCAAAGAATACTGATTCTACGCTTTCTTTTTGAAAAGTATTCTCTTCACTGGAGGTAAACTCGAAGCTACGATTGGAAAATGAAAATCCTGGCAAGGCTCTGAAATCAAAATAATCGCCCAACTTAAGGTTAACAATACCCGCGAGTACAAAACCGCCACCTGCTGATGATTCGGCTATATTGATGCTATCGTTGTTGATGAAGAATTCCGATTGATTGATTCTGTAACCCGAGTTGTTGAGCCCTAGTGTCATACCGAAATAATAAGGCTTCTTTTGGAAGTCTCTAAAATTGTAATTGTCAATTCCTCCTCCAAACTGAGCATGAGACTCATTGTTCGTTAAGAAGATTGAACATAAAACGATAAGAACTACTTTGTAGCTGAATAAATGGTGCATATACCAAAACTTAGTGAAGACCACTTCGAATCTTTAAATCCGATTTGGTCTAATATATCTGTAAAACGGTCGTAATCTGGAAAAACTTGTACAGATTCGTATAAATACTTGTAAGCCTTATCATCTTTGGATTTAATCTTTCCTATAAAAGGCAAAATATTTTTAAAATAGAGATTAAATGCCTGCTTTATAGGAAAAGTCTTAGGTCTCGAAAATTCCAAGACTACTATTTGCCCTCCTGGTCTAAGCACTCGATGCATTTCAGATAATCCTTTTTTCAGATTTTGAAAATTACGGACGCCAAATGCACTACTTACTACATCGTAACTATTATCATCATATTTGAGCGCCTCAGAATCTCCTAATTCAAGTGTGATTTTATCAGAAAGACTCTTCTTTACCACCTTCTTTTCTCCGATCGCTAACATTTCTTTGGAAATATCCATACCCGTAACATGATCAGGATTGAGCTTCTTGGCTGCTTCGATAGCTAAGTCCGCGGTACCCGTGGCAATATCCAATACAAGTTTAGGATTACCTTGAGACATCACTTTGATGGCTTTAGATCTCCATATAGTGTCAATGCCAACTGTCAGCAGTCGATTAAGATAATCGTAATAAGGCGCTATCTTATCAAACATCTTCGTGACTTGGACTTTCTTTTCAGAAGTCTCTTCATAAGGTGTTACAGTCTTGTATTGTGCCGGATCCGTAGCCATGTTGCGTTTAATCTAAGTGCAAAAGTAAAGATTTACTTATTCTTAAATGGCGATTAGTATATATATGTTTAGTCATTTGGGTATTAACTCCTAAAGAGTTATTGATAGAGCATTTTTGGCAGGTTATATTTGATAGGGTATGTGCTTAAGTGTATTGTAATCAACTAGTTATGGTGGGTCATTAGGTCTTATTGTAACTAAAGTCGTAAACAAGATCTTAATTGGCCACTCTCTATACTCGCTAAGTATCCGGTAATTGCTATTTTTAGGGCTATGGATATGAAGCTTTTGACGGCTAAGATTAAAACGTTATTTGCGTATAGAGATTTTGATCATCTATATGAATTGGGTGGTATACATGGTACTGAAAAGGATCGCTTAGAAGATAACCTTATTCGACTACAGCAAGACATATATTTTCTGGATGAGTACTTGGAATCTAATTGGGAACTAGACTCTGAAGAATTGAAATTGTATTGGAATCACATACACCAATCCCTTTCGAATCTAGGGGTGGCTTCAAATGATTATGACGATTATTCGGCGCATATATATAAATATCAGCATCATGAGATGCAACTCAGGACTAAGAAGGATCTTTTACGGCTGAGTATGGAATATTTCTATTTCTACAAATCCTGCGATGTAAAACTACTAAGAAGGCTTATTTACAATCATGCACCTAGAATCAATAGGTACTATACGCTTGCGGATTGGAGGTGTTTCGATCTGATAACGGAAGTAAATGATGATGTTGAGGATCTTATAGAGGATATGCAAACCATTAATGGTAACAGATTGCAACTTATGATCAATAAACATGGAGTAGATAGGGCCAAAAAAGAGTTTACCATATTCATGGATCAAATAGAAAAACAATCTATTGCTAGAGTCAAAGTGAAAAAATCAGAGCATTATGACGCTATATATGCTAAAGTAGTGGAACAAGTTGTGCTTACTAAGAGCATGTTGGAAGAGAGTATCTCTGAATACTTAAGTATTGTAGATCGTCACTCAAAGGAGGTTTCTTAGGTTCTTATTAGTTGTTGTATTTTTGCTTTCCATAAATTAGAAAAGACATGGCTCCCTCATTTGAAGCAACTATAGCAAATAGAAGAATCTTTCTTAATATGTTAGATGCTTATTCTTTAGAACAACTCAATTATATACCAGAGGGATTTAGTAATAATATTTTTTGGAATATAGCGCATTGTGCGGCTACGATGCAGTTGTTGGTTTATAGTTTATCAAATAGCCAATGGAGAATTTCTAAGGAAATCGTCAAAGGATATCGTAATGGCACCAAACCAGAAGGTGATTACACACAGGAGGATATTGAAGCCGTAAAAGCAATATTATTAAGTTCTGCAAAACAATGTCAGGTAGATTATCAGGAAGGGTATTTTGGTAGCTATAATGGATTTAAAACGAAGACAGGATTTCAATTGAACACTGTAGAAGAAGCTATACAGTTTAATTTATATCATGAAGGATTGCACATGGGAACTATATTAGCCCTGCGCAGATTTTTGGACATGGATGTCTAAGCCCCCAAATATCTAAATGTCACATTGAATTTATCACAGTATTTTGTAGTTAAGTGAATAGATGACGCACTTAAATCTTAGCAATTAAAAATAGTACACATTACTTATGAAAGGCTTACTTAAATTATTTACTCTCTCGTTGATTTGCATCACATCATTGAATAGTTGGGGACAAGAATCTACAATAGTGGAAGGTTATGCATACGAAAATGGAAATCGTGGATATCTCAATGTAGTTGAAGTTACAGCGATAAATACAGCCACAAATGTACAAGTAGCACAGGTGTACACTGATGGAGATGGATTTTTTACTTTTGAAGCACCAGCAGGACAGAAATTAGAAGTGATTGCGCTCAAAGATATGTTCCAATCCAAAACGATGGAAATTACTCCTGATGCAGGCAAGAAAAATTTTCTGCAGTTTGAATTGAAAAGAGAGCCGGGATATATTTTTGAGATCACAATGGCTGAGAAAAGAGATGATGATGAAACACCTGTAGATGCCATTAGAGGTACTAGGGTAGAAGTCTATAATAACACTACAAAGGAAGAAGTACTTGCACTTAATGATTATCAAGATCCAGAGTTTAGAGTAAATCTGGAAAAGGGTAATCATTATACCATTCTAATTAGAAAGAAAGGATATTTAGCTAAAAGGATGGAAGCTTTTGTAAATGTGAAAGGATGTATTCTTTGTTTTGAAGGTATAGGCAGTGTGAGACCAGGAGTCTCCGAAACTATGACCGAAGGAAATAATAACGGTCTACTACTCGCTAATGTAGCGCTTGAAAAAGTGTTTACAGGTAAGAAGATGGAAATCGAAAATATCTATTATGATTTAGCTAAATGGGATATCAAACCTCAAGCTGAAAAACAATTGAATACAGTGATCCAGCTTATGGCAGATAATCCTCGCTTAACTTTGGAACTGGGTTCGCATACAGATAGTAGAGGTAAAGATGATTATAATATGGACTTGTCTCAAAAAAGAGCAAAGGCGGCCGTAGACTACCTCAAAAATAGTGGTAATGTTAAGGAAGGAAGCATTACATATAGAGGATATGGTGAAACGCAAATTTCTAATAAATGTACCAACGGAGTGAATTGTTCTGAAGCCATGCATGCCGTCAATAGACGTACTGAATTAAAAATCACAGGTATGTTTGCAGAGAGCAGAGAGAAGTCTTTGTTGCAAATGAAAACGGAAGAGCAATTAGAGAAAGAGATTTTATCTGGAGGTTCTGAAAGTGAACAGATAGAAGTATTACCTGGAGAAACGATTGATGATGCTTTAGCAAGAATCAAATTAGAGAAAGAAGAAAAAGCAAGATTGTTGGGCAATGGTGGATCTTTAGAAATCAAGGATGAAAGTCTCAATGAAAAATTAGAAACTGTTACTGAGAAAAAAGGAGATTTAGAAAAATTAGAAACGGTTACGGAAATAGAAATAGAAAATGAAATTGAGGTGATAAATGAGCCAGTAGAAAAAGTTAGAGATGCAGCAAGGGTAGAAGAGATTGAAGAGGAAGTAGAAGAAGAAATTGAAGAAGCAAAAGAAATCGAAATAGTCCAAGAAACTATTAATGAAACCAAATCAAGTGGATTAGGTGGATTGAAAGTTGATGTTCCTCAATTGCCGGAGGATGCCGATGGTTCTTTTATTTCTCTCCATAGTGGTAAGGATCGATTACCATTAACTCATAAAATTTACAAAGCTTTTCCTGATTTAAATTGGTATCCTGCTTCGGATGGAAAAATTTACTACATCGTAAATAGAGCTTATCCTACTAAAGAAAAGGCGCAGTTGTATATTGATAATTATATCAAGGCGGACTATCCTGATGCACAGGTGTTAAGATTTGTTAAAGGTATAAGAAAGAAGTAAGCTTTTTGCAATCCAACGTCGTTATTAATCTATGAGAAAAATACTCGCATTATCAGTCTTGCTTTTTACTTCTATGCTCTTATTTGGGCAGCAGAGAGGAAGTAATGACTTTTTTGCTGATGATGGATTTTTCGATGATGATACTACGGATGTTGTAGCTGATACATTGATCCAAGGGAATACTTTCTTTAAACTGTTTACAGGTAAACCTGGCAAGGCCGCATTATTATCTTTAGTCATTCCGGGAGGTGGGCAAGTGTATAACAAGCGATGGTGGAAAGTACCTTTGGCAGTAGGGATAGATGTAGGAACCATTTCTTATCTGGTATTCAATACGAGACAATACAACGAGTTTGACGAAGCCTACTTAGATTTGTTAAATGGTAGGATAGAATCTTATCTTGGTGTTACTAATCCGACGACCATTAAAAATGTAAGAGATAATGCGAATAAATTTAGACAGTACGCCTATATCTATTTGATTGCAGGTCATCTCATTACGGTCTTTGATGCATTTGTTGATAATCATTTGCAAAGTTTTGATGTCAGTGATGATCTTTCACTAGAAATGAGAGGCGGAGATGGATACGGTACGAGGTTAAGTTTGGTGATACCTTTACATACTACTAAGTATAAGAAATTGGCAATCCCTTGATCGGATTATTTTTTTGAAATATTAAATTCCAAATTCCAAATTCCAAATTCCAAAATCCAAATTCCAAAATCCAAAATCCAAATTTCAAATTCCAACTTCTAAGTTCGAATTCCAAAGTTCAAAACTCTAAGCATTAAAAAATGAAAAAACCTATCGGAATAGTACTTGCAGGGAATGGTGAAAATCGCATTGCTGAAAGGCATTTTGGAAAATCTCAAGAATTTCATACAGCAGATGTTTTGTCGGAATTGGGTCTAGAAACTTATATTACCAAAAAATCAGAAAATAATAGTTCGGAGAAATACGCGGTATTGTCAGATTTGTATCCAGGTCAAGGCGCTATACATGCGATTATTTCTTTGCTCAATGATAAAGAATATGAAACAGCTATGCTCATACCTTGTGATATGCCACTTCTTGATTCTGCCATTTTAAAGAAACTATTGGATACTTATGAAGAAGAGGATACGATAGTTTGCTTTAGACAACATGGAACTCCTTTCATCGAACCTTTTCCTGCGATCTTCGAAAAGGCAGTGTTAGAACTTCTAGTTACGGATGTAGTAGAAGGAAAAATTACTTTGCAAGAATTACTCAATCATGCTGGATCTCATTTGGTAGAAATACCTAAAGATAAAAGATTGTTGAATGCTGCGGATTCTGAAAATCACGAGAAAATTTTGGAAGCCTTGAATGGTATGTAAGTATAGATTTTGACTTTAAAGAGATCAATTCAAATTAAATCTCTATATTGGTGTATGGAATGTATCAAAATCTTAATATTAAGCCTCTTTTTTTCCTTATCTCTTTGCGCCCAGTCAGATACTACCACTTATCGTGAAGTAGGTATTGGTTTTGGATTTATCAATTCATTACTACCATTGGATAATAATATTGGAGGCAATAGCACTTATCAAGTATATTACAATAAGATCAAAGGAAATCAACATTCACGATGGGGTTTTAGGTTGAATTTAAATGGTCAAATCGAAAATGATGATGTTCAAGTAGCGAAGACAAGAATTAATCTTGTTGATTTTCAATTTCAATATGCTAGTGGAAAGTCTAAAAAGGTATATAAAAATTTTGACTTAGTCTATGGTTGGAAAATAAGTCCAAGCATCTTTTTTAGTGGACAAAAGACGGAATCTGTAGATGAACCTGATGATGATACAGAAAGGAAAATTTTTAGCGTTCAATTAGGAACTGGTCCTTTTGCGGGTTTGCAATATCACGCTGGATATAATGTTTCTTTATATCTGGAAACTTCATATCAAATTTTTGTAGAATTTAGAAGAGATAGTTTTGAAACCGTACCAGGATTTGCTGATTTCGAAATTAAGGGTTTTGATTATTTTTCTAGCTTTTCGACACCGACTCATTTGGTATTGTTGTATAGGTTTTAGAGCATGTTTTTTAAATTAGGAATGTTATGAAAAAAATAATTTTTAGTGTTATATCTATTAGTTGCCTATTCTTCGCTTGTAATTCTCTTGAAGTAGATCGATCACTCAAAGAAATTGGTGAGTATGATCTATCAAAATTTGATTATTATGATGAAGTTCCTCAAGGTGCATTTTTACGAAACGGTATCAACAGAAATGATAAATCTGCAGCGTTAGGAAGATTGCTATTTTACGATACTCAATTGTCGAGAAATAACAACGTATCATGTGCCAGTTGTCATAAGCAAGCTTTCGCATTTGGAGAATCTAAGGCAAAAGGGGAAGGCTTATTTAATGATCAATTGTCTCGTAATTCTACGGCTTTAACTTATGCAGGGTTTAGAGGCAGATTATTCTGGGATAGAAGAACATCAGAGCTTAAGGATGCGGTATTAGAACCTATACTTGATCATAGCGAAATGGCTATGTCCAGCATGGAAGAAGTATCGGATAAACTCAAAGAAAGTGAATTATATGTTTCTCTTTTTGATGAAGCATTCGGTGTAGATGAGCCAGATGCTAATTCTATAGGAGAGGCTTTAGCTAGTTTTATTGGTTCTATGTATTCATTTGATTCTAAGTTTGATCATGGTAGAGATATTGAATTTGCTAATTTTTCGCAGTCTGAAATGAGAGGAATGGAGTTATTTCATGGTAGGGCTAATTGCGATGCTTGCCATGCGGGATTAAACTTTGATAGATATTATAATGCTGCCAATATTGGGTTGGATATTGAGTATGCCGATCAAGGAGCTGGTAATGGTAGTTTTAGAGTTCCTTCCTTAAGAAATATAGATCAAACAGCTCCATATATGCATGATGGCAGATTTGAAACTCTAGAAGAAGTAATTGAGCATTATAATTCTGGAATTAAAGATCATCCAAATCTTGAATGGTGGTTTAAGGATGATAACCAAGAACCAATAAGATTGAATTTGACAGATCAAGAGAAGGCTGATATTTTGGCCTTTTTAATGACATTATCGGATCACTCATTAGTCTTTGACGAGCGTTTCTCTAATCCATTTTAAATTACAGAAAGTCGTTTTTTATTATCTCTAATCTTCTTGGAGCAAATCTAGGATTCGATTAAAATCACGATCATTACCAAATTTAATTACAAACTGACCTTTCCCTTTTCGATCACGCTTGATTTCGACTTTAGTACCAAATTGATCACTTAATTCATCTCTAATTTCGATTACCTCTGGAGGAAGCGAAGGAGCGGAAGATGAACTTGAGGATGATGAGTTACCAGTACTTGGTGATCCTCCACCTCTAATCAATTGTTCTAATGCTCTAACGGAAAGCTTATCTTCTACTGTGCGGTGAAAATAGGTTAGCTGTAAGGAAACATTGTCTACACCTGCTAATGCCCTAGCATGACCCATACTTATCTGATCTTTTTTGATGCCAGATTGTATTACTGGTGGTAGTTTTAAAAGTCGGATATAGTTGGTAATGGTACTTCTATTTTTTCCTACTCGATTACTCAATTCTTCGTGAGTCAAGTTGCATTCATCTATAAGTCTCTGGTAAGATATGGCTACCTCGACGGCATTCAATTCAGCACGTTGGATGTTCTCTACTAATGCCATCTCCAGCATGCCTTGATCATCCGCAATACGGATGTATGCTGGCACTTGACTTAATCCAGCCATCTTGGAGGCACGTAATCTACGTTCTCCAGATATGAGTTGAAATTTATTTCCACCCATAGACCTCACAGTGATAGGTTGGATCAATCCATAAGTTTTAATGGATTTGGCAAGATTCATTAATTCTTCAGGATCAAATTCTGTTCTTGGTTGGTACGGATTGATCTCGATATCTTCTAAAGCAATTTCCGCTATATTACTATTAAGCTCTTTTACTATTTCCTTAGTCTCAGGTAGTGGAGATTTGTCTTCTATATTTGATAGAAGTGCTCGTATTCCTCTGGATAATTCTTTCTTCTTTGCCATGGTATAAAATTATTAATAAATAACCATTGCGGATGATTATTTAGCGAAGTGATTTCTAAATCTAGCTTGTAATTAGTCTACTTCATTATTAGCTAGGAGTTCGGAAGCTAAATTCATAAAGTTGATGGCTCCTTTGCTTGCTGCATCATAGACGATTACTGGTTGTCCCATACTGGGTGCTTCGCCGACTTTAGAGTTTCTATGGATGATAGTTTTGAAAACATAATCCGTTACATGCTCTTGGACTTCACTAACTACCAATTTAGCCATTCTCAATCTCTTATCATACATGGAAAGTACAACACCTTCGATTTTTAGATCTGTATTGATACTACTTTGAATGAGCGATATGGTGTTCTTTAATTTGCCATAACCTTCTAGAGAGAAGAACTCACATTGTACGGGTACTAATACAGAATCTGCTGCTGTCAATGCGTTGATCGTTATTAATCCTAATGAAGGAAGACAATCGATAAAGATGAAATCATAATCGTCTTTTACAGCGTCTACTACTTTCTTCATTCTAAATTCTCGCTGTAATACGCTTGCGAGCTCAAGTTCTGCACCTACTAAATCTATAGAAGAAGGGATAAGGTCCAAATTCGGTGTTTCTGTAGATACGATAGCCAATTTCGGGTCTTCTTCATGTACCATCAGATCATAAATGTCTAATTGATCATCTTCAGTAGTGACTCCTACGCCAGAAGTAGCATTGGCCTGAGGGTCTGAGTCTATGATAAGCACTTTTTTGCCTAATACCGCCACCGCAGCGGCAATGTTGATTGTCGTCGTCGTTTTTCCAACTCCTCCTTTCTGATTAGCTAATGCTATTACTTTTCCCATATATGGTATCTAGTGTTATAGTTTTCCGAAGCGCAAAGTTAATGGTTTGTATAGGATATCATCATTTCCAGTATGAGAATGTCATATATGGTGAATAAGTTTCATATGACTCGCAAATCGGCATTTACTTTTTTCTATCATTAAGAACTGATTGAAAGAAGGGTAGAAGGGCTTATTAAACGGAGGTAAGGATTCAATATTTATATCAGTATCTCAAACCTATCTTGATTAGTTGCGTTACATTTATTCATCAAAAATAAATTATATGATCTTAATATTATCGGGTACTAATCGCAAAGGAAGTAATACACGTAAAATCGCAGAGTATATATATAAGTCTATTACAGATATAAGCAGTGAAGAGGTGAAGTTTTTGTCTCTGGAAGATGTATCAGCGAGTATTAATCTAGCGAATATGTACAGCGGTGACGATATGCCTCAGGCATTAGTAGACATCCAAGAAGAGTATGTCTTACCCGCAAATAAAATGATCATATTAAGTCCGGAGTACAATGGTAGTTTTGCAGGAGTACTCAAATTGTTTATCGATGCGATGTCTATGCGCAAGTATGCTGAAAACTTTAGAGGTAAGTCAAGTGCACTTATAGGCATCGCAAGTGGTCGTGCCGGTAATCTGAGAGGATTAGAGCATCTCACTGGATTATTGAATTATCTAGGTATGCATGTACATCCTTCTAAGCTTCCTATTTCGAGTATAGAAAAGGTATTAGGTGATAATGATACTCCTGACGAGAGTACTCAAAAAGCGATAATGGATCTGCTCAATGCCTACTTAAAGTAGAGGATCCAATTATATCCTTCTTAAGTCTTTTGTTTTTCCATTGGAAGATGAAGTGGCTTTATGTCTTTATACAAATTAACTTCTTCCGGTTCGATGTATCTGAGTACTGCTAGCTTGTTGTCTACCCATCATAAGGACGTCTTGGATATTGACATGTTGCGGTTGACTTGCTACGAAATAAATCGTTCTTGCTACATCTCGACTAGTAAGTGGGTTGTAGTCTTCATAAATTTTGGCTTTATTTTTATCTCCATCAAATCGATTGAGGGAAAACTCAGTTTCTTCTACGGCACCTGGAGAAATTTGACTAACCTTTAGGCCGTATTGTGTTAGATCAAGTCTCATTCCTTTGGTAAGAGCATCCACAGCATGCTTAGTTGCACAATAGACATTTCCTTTAGGATAAACTTCATGTCCGGCAGTACTACATATGTTTATGATATGACCATTACCTCTTTTGACCATTCCGGGAGCAACAAGACGTGTCATATATAGAAGTCCTTTGATATTGGTATCGATCATCGTTTCCCAGTCGATTAATTTTCCTTTGTGGATAGGGTCAAATCCTTTGGCTAGTCCTGCATTATTAATAAGGATATCAATTTTTTTCCAATTAGAATCTAAAGAGCCAAAAGCTTTTTTGGTTGCTGAGGAATTTCTAATGTCAAAGTTTAAAATCTTCACCTTTATGGCATACTTACGCTTATATTTTTTCTTGAGTTCTTCTAATATAGATAACCTTCTTCCTGTAAGCACAAGATTGTAACCTTGCTTTGCAAATTTTGCGGAAGTGGCTTTACCTATTCCACTAGTGGCTCCAGTAATTAATACAATTTTAGAATATGGTGCTTTCATTTTGTAAGTGCTAAGTAATTAAAAGGTTAAATTTTTTCGCTTCTAAGTTCTGAAATGATATTATCAAAGTCTCTAACGAATTTATCATATTCGTCTGTGGCCGGGCCTGCAAATCCAGTATGAATTTTTCTGATCTTATTGCGTCGGTCGACAAAGATTAAAGTAGGGTAAGAAAGAATGCCACTCAACTGTGGTAACTTTTCGCTGGCTTTACTTTTGCTCGCAGAAGTGCCACCCAGGAGTACTTGATAAGGAACCTTCCATTTTTCTTTAAATCGACGTAAAGCTTCCATACTTTTTGCCTCTTCTTTATATCTCTCAAAACCAATTGAAATCACTCCGATATCATCCGGAGTATTTTTATTAAGATAATCTAGTAGGAAGGTAGTTTCATCTTTGCAGTTTGGACACCAGGTACCCATTATTTTCACCAATTTTATTTTGCCCTTATACGCTTCATCAGTGAGGCTTACCATCGATCCATCAGTACTGGGAAAAGTAAAGTTAAATGCCTGTCCGGTTAAATCGGTTGTCATTTCAAATGCGTCACCTAATTTAAAGTCTTCATTTCTTTTGGCTACCCAAGGAGACTTGTAATGCTTTCCTGACCTGAATTCGCCTACAAGATTTCCATCGTCCATAATTTTTCCAGTAAAAAGAAAAGCATGAGCGCCATCAAATGTAGACAAGTATAATTTATTGCCTTGAACAGTACCTTCTAAAAATCTATAATCGCCGGTTTCTGTTTTGAATGTACCTGTGATTTTATTTCCGTCTTGTTCAAACATTCCAATGGCTGGATATTCATCTTCTTTACCAGCCTCAAAAGCAGTTTCCCATTTTCCAGTAAGATCGGCCGTTGGTGTTTTTTTAAGATCTTTGAATCTGTCACCTACAGCATGATAAGCCTTGAAAGGAATACTGTATCCAGGCTTATAGTTTACAAACCAATCGCCTTCTATAATTCCATCTTCGTATAATGCCTTTATATAGGTATCAAAAACAGGGAAATTTATAATAAGCGTATCCTTTGCAGTTTTACGATCTAAGCCATAGATGATATCACTTACTTCTATTTTTTCTTCACCATTCATTATTTCAATGTGGAAAGTATTGGGATCGTCGTATACTACATTAAATTGAAATGGTAGATCTGCTTCATTTTGCACAGCTGTACCTACTTCTTCTTCTACGGCCACTACATCTGTACCTGCTTCTAATTTCAGAACACCGCGCCATAGTCCTGGCGGAAGTTTGGTGAAAGCTTTATTGGTTTCGATACAAGACGAAAAAGAAATGATCGTGGCTAGAAATAAAAATAAATGCTGAATGCGCATAGAAATAATTTTATGAATTTTTTTTTTAGTAAAGCTATATAGTGTCTTTGGCCTTTCCCTTATACAATAAAGTAAAAAGGTACTTGTTCAAATAGTGACCAAGTACCTTTTTTAATAAATAACTTTGAAGTCACATATGCAACTATCCTTTACTTCCTTTGAAGTGGTTGTCTTTGTATTTGAATAGAACATTGAAAGAGGTAAGGCTTCCATAAATTCTTGTAATATATTGTTGGAGGTTTACTTTTTCTTCATCACTCATACTGGAAGAATTAATTCGTTGCTCCATTACTCTTAGTCGATCTCTAACCATCACTATTTTATGAAAAAAAGAATCGATAGACATCTCTTTGCTTTTCAGATTATCATCTCCAGGCTTTAGAATTAATAGACCATCGTCCCACTTATCACCAAGCTCTACTGTCTCGGTGCTTCCCATCCATAGCTTCATGATCTTTGCAAGTGCCTCTTCAGCTCCATTGAGTGTTTCTTCTGCACTTGCTTCTATGTGCTCTATGATTTCCCACTCACTATAGTTTCTTCCTACATGCTTTATGCCATCTCGCATGAAGCAGACTTTGTAGGCAGCGACATCTACTTTAATGATAGCACCTTCACCATGAGCGGGATGCTTTACTCTAGTTCCTATTCCTAGTATTTCACTCATTTAATTTCTACAATATTAAATTTTAATAATTTTTTGAGCATATTGCTTTTTACTATTGATCAACTGGATAATATAATTTCCAGCACTCAGATTACTCACATCAAAAGTAGTATTATTAGATTCAATGTTTACGATAGATTGACTCATTACTTTTCCATTAATATCAATCACTCTTGCTGTAAATATTTCGTTCTCAATGTCTTCGATACTGAGAGTAACCATATCGGTTGCAGGATTAGGGAAGATATTGAGATCTGAAGTGTTTACTTCGATGTCTTTAGTATCTACAAATTGTTCGTCGATCTTGAAGTCCCAAATGCCTCTTCCGTATGTACCAAACCTCGCAGTACGAATATCTTCTAAATATTCAACGCTCCAATACCTTTGAGTGGGTGTGTTAGCACCAGAAAGATCATACCATTGCTCATCTTCTACGATGTATACATAGGGCCCTGCCTCAGTAGCTGCGTATAACAAAGATTCGTCTTCATTTGCTACCATATTAAATACTAAAGTCGGTGGAAGTCCTTGACCCATATCGGTCCATGTCTTTCCTTTGTCTTCCGATTTATAAACTGCTGGTCCAAAATATCCACTTCCACAGAAATAGACTACATCCTCATTTTGAGCAGAAGGTAATATTCCTGATCCGTATAAATATTGAGCACCCGGTCCTATGATATTACTTCGTTCAAAGGTTACACCTCTATCCGTAGAAGTAAAGAACCTTCCATTAGTAGTGGTGATATACCATAAATTCTCGTCCAGAGGAGAAGTCATCATGGCTGAGATGGTACCATCGTCGATAAAGTCGAAAGGCATATTTTCCGCAGAGATTTCTCCAAATTCGTAAGTCATTTTGATAATGTGTGATCCACTTCCTCCATCGACACTTCCGCCTGCCATATACATAATATCTTTAGTAGGATCTGGATCAGCCATCATGGGCGGAATCCATACCGTTTCATTTTCTGATTCTACAGTCCATCCGGCAGTAGGGCCCTGTGAAGTTGGATTTTCATAGAAACTTGCAGCACCTCCAGGATAAACAGTCCATACATTTGTACCATTATTTGTGAATTCAATATGACCATAGTCACCAGAAATAATTTGCTCGAAACCAGCAATTTCTTCATTATCTAATAAGATTCCTTTTTGAAATCCTTGGTCTTGAGAACCAGCAAATACCCATTCTGGACTTGATGGTAAAGTACGAACATCATAATATTGCGCCGTATTTAATCCGTATAATCCGATATTGGTATTGTCTTTTCCATAGTTGCGACTCATGCTTATGCCACCATGGTTATTGATGAGCATAAATGGCTCGCCATCTTCATCAATATACTCTTCGAAAGACATTATATCTGCATGAAGTTTAGTGACTATATTTTGGTAGTACTCCCACCATTCATTGATGATTTGCCAATTTCTTCCACCATTATTAGAGCGATATGCGTTTACAGCGCCTAGTACTATATTGTCAGGATCTGAAGGCGATATATAAATACCCACTTCCCAAGGTGTAACCGGTAAGACGGAAAGTAATTCCCAAGATTCACCCAGATTACTTGATTTATAAAGTTCGTTGGCTTCATTGTAAGAATACATTCTAAGGGTATCATCCACTAAGATTACATCTAGATTTATTCTCCCTAATTCGCCTGAACCGATTTCACTACTATTGTTTATAGTGTCGAAATTTTCATCTTCTGCATTCCATTGTAAGATTCTACTTTCATTTACATTTCTCTGCTCAAGCACAAAGAGTTCATTACTATTACCCACTCTTGCTAATGATAAATTTCTATTATCTGAAGTTGCAAATGATCTTTCTTGTCTGAAGTCTACCTCTTCTACATTAGATCTTTGGATAGTAATAGCATCATTCCATCCCTCTCTACTCAAAAAGAATATTTCATCAATACCTGTAGTTTCATTTTTTACTACATGGACATCTGTAAGGCGGCTGCCACTACCAGTTTCCCAACTGGATGCAGGTTCCCATGTAATACCATCATCATCAGAATAGTATGGACGATTATTGATGCTTGCTATAATTCTGAAAGTTCCATCTTGAAGATGAGCTACTTCCAAAAGACCTGCAGAAAATTGTATTTCTTGATTGAGGACTTCCCATAAAAAACCACTAAGATTTCCGCGCCATAAGGTACCGCCATCAGATATCGCGTAAAGTGCAGCTGTTGTATTGTCATAAGCCGTAATACGCACATTTCCGGCTACCTCAGAGGCGCCTCTTTCTGACCATGCTCCTTCTAGTTTTCCATCTGCTACAGGTTCGATGTCGCCTCTGGTGGTAATTTCTTTTTTTCTTCTCAGCTTGTCCTGATATGCTGACATCATATTGTCATGCTCTACCATTCTCCAATCTACACCTTCTTCTGTTTTGTGCATGAGATCAAACCAAGCTTCACGTTTAGTTTTATTGTCACCTTCTTCCATATCCATCTTTACAATGGTACCGTCGGTTGGTGCAGGTAGTTCACTTTGAGGCACTTCATTATTACTTAACCAATAATAACCAAGGGCTAGAAGTGGCAACAACAAAAGAATTCCATATTTCTTCATAGTATTATATTTAGTAACAGATCTACAATGATAGCGAAAATCAGATTTTGAAATGTAAGCGTTTTGTATATTTTAACTGCTATAGATTCTATATGACATAAAAGTTATTTCTGATAGTTATCATCCCATTCCTTGGGACTAGGCGCGCCTATTTTTCCCACAGACTTTGCCACTAACATACTTACTGTAGCATCACCTGTGACATTGATCACTGTACGACACATATCTAATGGTCTATCCACTGCAAATATTAGAGCTATTCCTATTGCGAGAGACTCAGGTGGAAGTCCTAAGGCTTCTAAAACGATCACCAACATAATCATTCCTGCTCCGGGTACTGCTGCAGAACCAATGGAGGCTAGAGTAGCGGTGAGTATGATGGTAAGTTGATCACCAAATCCTAGTTGAAATCCTGTGACTTGACAAATGAAAACTGCTGCTACGGCTTGGTATAAGCTAGTACCATCCATATTTACTGTAGCTCCAACGGGTAATACAAAACTACTTACTTCTTGGTCTACACCGAGATGTTCTTCTACTCGCTCCATTGTGACAGGTAGGGTAGCGGCACTACTGCTTGTTGAAAAAGCCAGTAATTGCGCAGGGCTAAATTTACTTAAGAAAAAGCCTGGAGAATATCCGATTCTTGTGGCGATGACAATAAGATAGATGACTACCATTAATGCCAAGCCCAGTACTACCGTAAGCGCATATTTAGCTAGGGCTACGAATAATTCCGGATTGGCAATCTCCGTGATCAATGAAGCAATGAGTGCAAATACTGCGATAGGCGCCATTAGCATAATGAGATCTACCATTTTTAGCACTACTTCATTCAATCCATCAAAAAAAGCTTTTACAGGTTTGGACTGTTCTGGCTTAATTAATAATAAACTGATGCCGAAGAAGATCACGAAGAAAATCACCTGAAGCATACTGCCGTTACTTGAGGCAGCCTTGAAGAAATTATCCGGTACCATATCAACTAAAAATTGCAATGGTCCTCTCTCTGCAGCTGAGCCGGCAGAACTGATTTTATCACTTGCCTTATCACCATATGCGCCTGAAATTTCCGCCATAAGTTCAGGAGATATGCTGTTTCCGGGATTTACTAGATTCACTACAATAAGTCCAATGCTTATAGCGATAACTGTAGACATGATATATAGGAGAATGGTTCTCAGCCCAATGGTTTTGAATTTAGAGATATCTTGTAGATCTGAAATACCCTTAATAAGAGAGGCTACTATAAGAGGTATTGCGATTAATTTGAGCAGATTGATAAAAATCTTTCCTATGGGTTTAATCCAATCAGCAGTAAATTTTTCTCCTCCGACTTGTGTCATTAGGTAGCCGAAAATTGCACCCAGTACCATTCCGATTATAATCTTCCAATGTAAAGCCAGTTTCCCCATGTAGTTGGTTTTTTTTGATTTCTAACGTTATTACAAGCTAAAGTAAGGTTTTGAAACGGCTTTCTGATGCTAAGCTTAAACATCCATATAAAAAAAGGGATAACCTCAATGAGATTATCCCTTCTGTATTTTATGATGAAGCTAAAGCTTACTTTACTTGAGTTACAAGTGTCTTGAATGATTCTGGGTGATTCATTGCAAGATCGGCTAATACTTTTCTGTTTAGTCCGATATCTGCTTTACTCAGTCCGTGCATGAAGGTACTATAAGTCATTCCCTCTTGACGAGCTGCTGCATTGATTCTTGCGATCCACAGTCTTCTGAAAGCTCTTTTCTTAAGCTTACGTCCGATGTATGCGTATTGCATTGCTTTTTCTACAGCATTCTTAGCTACTGTATAAACTTTACTTCTTGCACCAAAGTATCCTCTGGCTGCTTTTAAGATTTTCTTCCTTCTTCTTCTTGAAGCTACGGCGTTTACCGATCTAGGCATAGTATTAAAATTTTAGTACAATACAGGGATCTAATTTTTAAGATTCTTGCTTCCTGTATCCTCGTTAAATAAATAGATTATAAATGATAGCCAATTATTGGATACAAAGCAGTGCTTTGATTCTCTTTTGGTCTACTTTAGATACAAGAGTTGATCCACAAAGTCTAGTCTTAGCTTTCTTTGACTTGTTTCTCATCATGTGAGACGTATAAGCCTGAAACCTCTTAACTTTACCAGAACCCGTAATCTTGAATCTCTTCTTTGCACTACTGTGCGTCTTCATCTTTGGCATTACTGAAAGATTGTTTTGTTTAAAAATGAGTGCAAAAGTAATAATTAATACTGCATAAGGCAAGGTATTGTCCAATATTTTGTTGAGAAAGAAGTGTTTTCGTATTAATTTAATCTATATGTGTATTGAGTTGAATTAAAATGACTTGAAAATGGTCTTTTGCTGGTGATCTAAATTTAACCTCTTACTTATTTACGTTAAGTATATCAAACTTAGTGACTATCCGATGTTCACCTGATTGCAAAGTGCCTAATGACAGGCTTTGAATAGATTGTCTGACTAGCCTTAGTACTGGGAATCCGGTGCTCGCTAGCATTTTGCGTACTTGTCGATTTTTACCTTCTGTAAGCGTTATGGAGACCCAAGAGGTGGGAATAGTTTTTCTGGTCCTTACTGGAGGTATTCGTGCAGGAAGTTGTGGTTCTTCTATTATTTTGGCGGAGCAGGGTAAAGTTTTATACTTCGATTTTCCCACCTTTATAATTGGTCCGTCTTTTACTTCCTCTATGGCTTCTTTAGTGATGGCTCCATCCACTTGTACCCAATAGGTTCTCGGATGGTTATATTTTGGATCTAATAATTTGTGATTGAGTCTTTTATCATTAGTGAGTAGGAGTAAGCCTTCACTATCTTTATCGAGCCTTCCTACAGGATAAATATCTTTATCTAGGTCAAGATAATCTGCTAATGTTTTATGACTTTCTACTTCCTTAGTAAATTGAGATAAAACGTTATATGGCTTGTAGAATGCTATGTAGGTGTATCCCAATATTTGAAGTTTTAGCTAGAATGATTAATCCTATAGTTCTTCTATTTTCTCTAGGAATAAGCCTCCGTCGTTTTCAATTAGTTTGATTTTCATCTTTAGAGGCTGACTCTCGTTTTCGAAAATAATGTATCCTTCTTCAAATGTGGTAAATGCCCCTCGACTATAATTGTAGAAATTGAATTCACCTGGCCCTGAAGAAAGACCACTTAAATTAATGCTTTTATATAACATGACTCTTCCTGAATTTATTCTCGTTCCCATTATGGGTATTGCCAAGTTATCGGACTCAAAGAGATTAATTGATTCGTATTCAAAAATAGAATTGAAATTAGAATCTTGATGACAACTATGACTGAGGATAAGACTATTGCCTGAATTTATAATGGTGTCTTCACATATGAAATCAGTTTTATCTATAGCTAAGATACTCCAATTGGAATCCAATACTTCTACATCAATGTTAAAACTCGTGCCGCCTGTACTGCCGTAATATTTGGCGGTAAATTGAATTTCGGGAGTTGATTCTTCATCTAAACTTATATCGATTGCATTGCCGTCAAAAGATCCGTATTCTAAGGTTTGGTCCAATATAATCGGATCTGATAGTTCCTCATGCTCTACGCTTTCATCAGAATTACAAGCGAGTCCAAGCATAAAGAAAAAGGAAAGAAATAGAAATTGGTGATGATTCATTACATCCGTTAAGATAGGCTTTTATACATTAAACCTGAAGTGCATTATGTCGCCATCAGTAACAATATAGTCTTTACCTTCTATTCCTTGTTTACCAGCAGTCTTTACAGCCGCTTCTGAGCCATGCTCCACATAATCGGCATACTTGATAACCTCTGCACGGATAAATCCTTTCTCGAAGTCAGTATGAATTACGCCTGCAGCTTGAGGAGCAGTAGATCCTTTCAGAACAGTCCAAGCTCTTACTTCCTTTACTCCAGCGGTGAAGTAAGTGATCAAGTTAAGTATATTATAGCAAGAACGGATCACTTGATTGACGCCTGGCTCAGTAAGACCCATAGCTTCAATGAATTCCATTCTTTCTTCTTTCGTATCTAGCTCCGCAATATCTGCCTCGATCCCTGCAGAGATCAATATCATTTCAGCATTTTCTCCTTCGATACAGCTTGCAAACGCTTTGGTATGCTCATTTCCGTCGGTTACTGAATCTTCATCTACATTACATACATAGATGATTGGTTTAGCGGTAAGCAATTGCATTTCTTTAAGAAGCTCCATACCTGCATCGGAGAGTTCCATGCTACGTGCTGGTTTGCTATCACTAAGATGATTGATCATGGCTTCAATTTCTTCCACTTTTTTAGCCTCGACTTTATCACCACCTTTAGCAGCTTTCTTTTGTTTTTCCAATCTCTTCTCTACGGTATCTATGTCCTTAAGAATCAACTCAGTATCTATGATGTCTTTATCTCTTACTGGATCTACATTTCCATCTACATGGATGACGTTATCATCTACAAAACATCTTACGACATGTACAATGGCATCTACCTCACGGATATTCGCTAAAAATTGATTCCCTAAACCTTCGCCTTTACTCGCACCTTTAATCAATCCAGCAATATCCACGATTTCAACTGTAGTCGGTTGTACTTTCTCTGGTACCACTAACTCAGCCAATTTATCTAATCTCTCATCTGGTACAGTGATCATCCCTACATTGGGCTCCTTAGTGGCAAAAGGATAATTAGCCGCTAATGCCTTAGCTGAAGTCAAAGCGTTGAATAAGGTTGATTTTCCAACGTTTGGTAGTCCTACGATTCCGCACTGTAATGCCATTTCTGATCTCTTTTATAAGGTGTATGTAATTATAAGGGCGCAAAGATAGTAGAATGCTTCAATGATACAATGATTGGATGATGCAATGAATGGATGATAGAATGATACTTTGAGTAAATCGAAGTATGATGCAATGAATGGATGATGTCCTAAATGGATATGAGATAGGTTTCTTAAGTTTGCGTTATGGTTGTAAATCTCCAACAATGTAATATTGGTAACGAAGGAAAAGAAGTGATGCATGACGTCCATATGCAAATCATGCAAGGTGAGTTTTGTTACCTCACAGGTCGATCAGGCACTGGTAAGTCCACCTTACTCAAAACTTTGTATGGAGAATACCCTTTGGTGTCTGGATCTGCAGATGTAGTTGGATTTGATTTAGCTGCGTTGACGAAGGATCGAATACCTGATCTCCGGCGGAAGATAGGTATGGTATTCCAAGACTTTAGATTGTTCCCTAGTTGGACGGTTAAGCGCAACTTGACATTTATTCTTGAAGCTACTGATTGGAAAGATAAGACCAAGGCCTTAAATAGAGTCGATGAAGTATTAGCTTCTGTGGGCTTGTCCGCGATGATAGATCGTAAGGCATTTTCGTTAAGTGGTGGTGAGCAACAAAGATTGTGTATAGCCAGAGCGATCCTCAATACACCAGAGCTGATCATTGCAGACGAACCTACTGGTAACTTAGATCCTCAATCTAGTGATGAAGTCTTTCAATTATTTCAGCAGATTAATCAAGAATTTGGTACAGCGACGATATTTGCAACCCATGATAGTAGATTGATCAATGATTATCCTGCGAGAGTTATCGACTGTGTTGATGGTGGTTTGATAGAGAAGTAATGGTTATTTGTTTTAATTGAGTCCTGCATCGATTAACTCTAGTAAATACGTTTCTCTTTCGATAGACATTCCTTTTTTATTACTATTAGAAATCGTGTTTTTATTGTGATTAATAGCATCTCGAATATTAATCCAGATGGCTTTCATTCCATTTTTGGTTTCGTAATGTTCCAATTTTGATTCACCTAGTTCATCATCAATTTCACAAGTATAGCAATAGGAAATCATGTGTTGAATATCATAATCTGGCTTATACCATGGTCTATATTCTTCGTATATGCCAAATGGCTTGATCAATCTAACGTTTTGTGCTCCTGTTTCTTCAGTGAGCTCTCTTATCATACCTGAGACTTTATCTTCGTCTCTATCTAATCCTCCACCTGGAAGACTATAATCTTCGTAGCGAGCTGTATACATGAGTAGGATGGAATCGCCTTTAACAGCAATAGCTCTGGTGGCCAATCTGGTAAAAATAGTCTTGTTTTCAAGCGTATCTATATCTGGATGGTAATGAGTTTTGAGATGTTTCATTTTATAAATAGAAATAAACTAAAGTGGATAAGATTCCCAAACTCCAAAAGATTATCCCAAAGCAAAGGATTAGAATTTGAGGGATATTATACCTCTTGATTACTTCACCTTTGTGGCCTTTTAAATTCATGACGGCAAAATTAAAAGCCTTCAAAGGTGGAATTAGAAAAACGAATGAAACGATCGATAGGATTCCAATGAAACTTGGCAGTTGAGCCCAAAAACTACATAGAACAAAGCCGATAAAAAGAAAGCTGCTATTATAAGACTTCCGATATCCGTTTTTATGGGCTAGGTTTTGAATTTTAACAAATAGAGGATAGGCAAAGAAAATTGAGAAAAGGGCTCTCATAGCTGGCATTGAATTGTAAATTTCTCTCTCATTGAAAAATTTCCAAGATTTGTACATCCACCAAACACCATATAAACCTAAACTGGAAATGAATAGGATAATAAATTTTTGAGGACTTATTAATTCGACATACCATTTACGATTATCCAAATCTTCTTCAATATCGACTGTTGTATTTGGTAGCATTCTATTAATCTATTTTGGATCAATGTAATACATTATTGGCTTCTGCACTAATTATATCATTAATGGCTTCAATACACCTTCTTCCATCGAAATGAAGGTTTCCGTACGCGCTATGCCTTTGATATTCTGTACTTCGCCATTGAGAATCTCCATTAAATGATCATTGTTCTTGGCGTAGATCTTAGCAAAAATCGAGTAGTTGCCAGTCGTAAAATGTGCTTCTGTAATATTTTTTACGGCATTGAGTTTTTCTTTAACCTCTCGATAGTACTTGGCTTTTTCCAGAAATATACCTACAAAGGCAATCGTACTAAACCCTAATTTCTTATAGTTGATTTGACTTGTGTAGCCAGTTACAATTCCTTTTTCTTCTAGCTTATTGATCCTCGATTGGATCGCTACATTGGAAAGGTCAATGTCTTTAGATAGATCTTTTATGGTAATGCGGCTATTTGCTAGTAAAGTGTTAATTATTTTAACATCTATGTCGTCCATGGTTAAATAAATTAATAATTATTGCAATTTAGATTAAATATATTAAATTTGAGTATTGAAAATCTTTAAATAATGTAAAATAGGTGTTATGTGTGGAATATTTGCAGCCTTAGACTCGAAATTATCAAAGGATCAACTACAGTATTGGTCTAACAAAGTATCTCATAGAGGTCCAGAGAATTCAGAATTACTAGAAATTAGTCCAGAAGTAGTTTTTGGTTTTCACAGACTTAGAATCAATGGTGTCTCAGAAACTAGTGATCAACCTATGCGACTGGATAATTCTTATTTGATCGCTAATGCGGAAATATTTAACCATAAAGAATTAGAGCAAGAATATGGATTTGAAATGAAATCATCCAGCGATTGTGAAGTAATATTGCATCTCTATAATGCTTTTGGATTTGAACGAATGTTAGATCTCATTGATGGCGAATACGCTATCGTAATATATGATGCAGATCGCGAATTGGTTTTGGCAGCGAGAGATCATCTGGGTATTCGTGGAATGTATGTAGGTCATAAAGATGGAGAAAGATATTTTGCTAGTGAAGCTAAGGCTCTAACCTTCTGTTCGAGAGTAGAGCATTTTCCACCTAGAAAGTGGTGGAGTAGTGCCACTAAGGAATACAAGTCTTATTATGAATTAGAATATCAACAACATGAAGATCAGTCTGAGGAGACACACCTTCGAAAAATCAATGAATTACTTACGGCTTCAGTGAAAAAGAGAATGATGTCTGACCGTGGGGTAGGTTGTTTGCTTAGTGGAGGTTTGGATTCTAGTTTAATTTCAGCGATCGTAGCACGATCAGTAGATGATCCTAAGGAAGTCAAGACTTTCTCGGTAGGCATGGAAGGCTCGCCTGACTTAATCGCTGCACAAAAAGTGGCAGACCATATTGGCACTACGCATTATTCTATCGAACTCAGGGAAGAGGATTTTATTGCAGCCTTGGAAGATACAGTTTACAAATGTGGATCTTATGATGTCACCACGATAAGAGCATCTGTAGGGCATCAATTGATTTCTAATTGGATAAGAAAAAACACAGATGTCAAAGTATTATTTACTGGAGAAACAGCAGATGAGTTTGGTAGCTATTTGTATTTTCAAAATGCACCTTCTCCATCGGATTTTCAAAGTGAATCGATTCGTTTATTAAAAGATATTCATTACTTCGATATGTTGAGAGGAGATCGAAGTGTATCGAGTGCAGGACTAGAAGCTAGAGTTCCTTTTGCTGATAAAGCTTTTATGGATTATTATATGAGCATAGCTCCTGAGCTACGAATGTTTGATAATGAGCGCATTGAAAAGTACTTGATTCGAAAGGCATTTCATGCGGATTGTTTGCTTCCAGATGATGTTTTATGGAGACGGAAGAATGGCTTTTCAGATTCGGTAAGTAGTAAGCAGAGATCGTGGTCTGTAATGATACAGGAATATGTTGATGCTAAAGTTTCGGATGTTGAGTTTCAAGTAGGGAAATCAAAATTTAAATTTCAATCTCCTAAGACTAAAGAAGCTTATTATTACCGAAAGTTATTTGCAGAATATTACGGAGATGCTTGTGATCAATTAACACCATATCAATGGCTACCTAAATGGTGCGGTGATGTAGTAGATCCTAGTGCGAGAGTATTAGATATTTATGAAGCGGATTAGTCTTGTTTATCTGGTTAGACAAATTCCGAAATGAGACCGCACACTATGGCACTAGTTAGGAGCCAAAATAGAAAATGATGTAAAACATATTTTAAGCCTTTGCTTTCCAATATAGCATGTATGCCTACAAAAGGTAATGCAAATACAAATGCATTGATGATGCCATGAAATACGCCATGTCCAAAGTGACGATGTTTATTTCCATATTCATCAAGGAAGTTGTCTACGATTATTTGTGCTTCATCACTTCCCATCATGATGTCGGTGAAAAACAACTCGTAAAATCCCATTTAATGTATCACGATATTGATGTAACCCAATATGAGAATAGCACTCAATATAATTAAGGCAATGATTTGTTTGATTTTGATATCTCGATAATCAACGAAATCGATTTTTGACCAGTTGCTAATTTTTGAATTAGGGTGATACCAAAAATATCCGATTATTATTGGAAGCAAAGAAATAATTCCTATTGCAATGAAATTTAAATTCATAGTTATATAACAATTAGCTAGTTGTATTTGTTTATCGAGGAAGAGTTCTTTACTTATGTCAATCGTTAAAAAAAGTAGATATTTGATTTACGATAAACTGGATGAATAATTTACAATTTTCTAAGAATAAAAAATATAAATATGAAACCTATATTAAATATAATGTTGCTAGTATGTACTGTTTTGTGGATTGGATCCATGACATCATGTAAGCACGAACATGGTCCTAATACACATACACATAATCCTGATGGCACTATAGATAAATCAGGGCCGGAATGGACTTCTGATTATGTTTGTCCAATGCATTGCAAGGGTAGTGGTAGCGATACGGAAGGGACTTGTCCAGTTTGTAAGATGAAGTTGGTCAAGAATAAAGATAAAAAGGCGACTGGGCATGAAGGACATGATCACTCTGGACATAATCACGATCATGAAGGGCATGGACACGAAGGACACGATCATTCAGGTCATGATCACGACCATGGGGATCATAGTGGACATGATCATTAGATAAGTATAAGAATAAGTTTAAGTTATAAAACAAACTAGGTGTGGCTCTCGCTTTCGTCTAGTTTGTTTTTTTATTATGTTGAACTTAAAAATTGCGATACTCACGTCTTACAAATTGATTGGCTGGCTCATAATTGGTGATCTTCATATTGTCGCCATCCCAAGCGAGTCTTTTTCCTACGCCGGTAAAGGCCATATACTTTTTACCATTATCATCTCTTTCTTCTTGAGCATATAAGGAACGTATGGCAAGATTTCCCATCAAGACAATTTCGGAAAATGGTCCTGCATAATCAAAACCGGAACAAGCTTCGGATTCTCCTCTGATCGCCGCAATCCAGTTTTGTTGATGGTTCGCTTCCTTCACTCTAGCCAATGTCGGTTTGGGTTCTTGTAAATTATCCATTCGCTTAGAAGGTAGAAGTCGAGGGTTGGCTGCATAACAGTCACACATAATTTTACCTTCTGATCCTTCGAAGATTACTCCTCCATCCCAGTTGCCCATAGGCTCATCATCTTCCAATTCTGCAGGTCGAGGTGGCATCATTCCACCATCATACCATACCAGATGGACTGGTGGCATTCCTGCTCTTTCTGGAAAATCAAAATGGACAATACTGCCCAGTGGCGGTGCCTCTAATGAATCGACTCTGCTCCAATTACGAACATGGAATGGAGCAAATGCTTGCACATGGCTCGGATATTTTAGTTTAAGAGATCTCACTACAGGATCCATAATGTGGCAAGCCATGTCACCTAGCGCTCCTGTACCAAAATCCCACCATCCTCGCCATCCAAATGGATGATACGTAGAGTGATATGGTCGCTCTGGAGCTGTTCCTAACCATAAATTCCAATCTAGTGTTTCAGGAATGGCTTGTTTTTCTTTGGGCCTGTGCATCGCTTGTTCCCATACTGGTCGATTGGTCCAACAATGCACATTACGTACTTCGCCGATCAAGCCTGCATCGATCCATTCACAGATACGCCGGATATCTTCTGAAGAGCTACCTTGATTACCCATCTGCGATACTACACCATATTTCCTAGCGGCCTCTGTTAATGCTCTGGCTTCTGCGACATCATGCGCTAAAGGCTTTTGTATATATACATGCTTACCTCTGCTGATGGCATCTAATCCAGCGGGTGCATGCATATGATCAGGAGTAGAGATGATCACAGCATCTATTTCATTATCCATTTCTGCCAGCATCTTACGATAATCCTTATAACGTTTTGCTTTAGGAAACATACCGAATGTTTGCGCGGCCTGCTTAAAATCTACATCACATAAAGCTACAATTTGCTCAGTGGCTTTTCCTTTACCATTGACTAAGCCGGCGGCATTGAAAGTATCACTTTTACCTTTTCCTCCTGCACCTATTGTCGCGATTCGAATTTGATCGCTCGGAGCTATGTAACCTTTTCCTCCTAAAACATGTCGCGGTATGATCATCGCTCCCATAGAGGCTAAAGCAGATTGCTTTATAAATTTTCTTCGGTTAGTGTTCTTCATTGGTTTGAATTGTATATCACTCAATATAAGGATTTAAGATAATAAAATGATGCTCCACAACCATTGGACAAAGAAGACGATTCTACTAGGAGTCTATAATCCCGCTACAAGCTGACTTGCAACGATAGGTTGGGTGTAAATCCTAGTCCTTGTCTATCATAGAATGACATTTCGAATGGAGTCTTTGTATAGTCTATAAAGTATTGCCTTTTAATGATATTTCTACGGTTATATACATTTTGTAAATGGAATCCTACTTCTATATTTCGTATACTTTCTTTACCAAATTTCCACTTGCGCATCACCGAAAGATCAAGACTATGATAAGGAGTAATACTTTCTTCTAATGTACTTTCGTATTCTATTCCATAATATAATTCTGGATCGGTCTCTACTACAAATCTTTCTCCTTTTGAATATCTTCTTCCAGAGTTAAATCTCCATCTTGAAGATATCGTCCAATGATTTCTATTGTAAGATTGCATTAGAGATATTTTATGCCTTTGCGTGAATGGACTTTTAATCTGATAATACTCATCTCTTTTGACCGTCATAGTTTCGTCCGTAAGTTCGTAAGTCCATACTAGTCTCCAATTTTTGTTTTGATATTGACTAGACAGTTCGAGCCCTTTTACTTTTAGATCTGCAAATGAAAAAGGATCTTCTTCTACAGCAAAATCTAGGGCTGAGGTCCAAATATTATCTGCAGTCTTTGTGTATCCATCGATGGTAAATTTCCATCGATTCCACAAGTATTTTGCTCCTAGACTGGTTTGTTTATTTTGCACTACCCAAATAAAATTATCAGATTCAGGTCTTTCGTCTGATAGATACCAAATTCCTTTCTCAGTTTCTAGAGGGGCTGAAAAAATACGACGATTTAGATTTTGATGAAATCGACCGTAATGACCATGTAAAGTGAAATTAGAATTGACATTATGTGATAGATGTATTCTAGGCTCGATAAATTTTCGATCTACTAAACTAAATCCAAAATCCGAATATCTTATACCAGTTTCGATAATGGTATTAGGAATAAATTTCCATTGGATTTTGGCGAAGGCACTAAATTCTTTAGTAGATCTTTCCGATATCGTATAACTTAATCCAGAGGAAGGATTTCGTGTGGTATCAATATAATTGACTTCCCAATTTTCGTTTTGAATTCCAGTTTCAATATCTAGTATTTTGTGCTTGTACTTTCCTGACACACTTACCAAATTTTGATTGACATCATTTTCTTTAAATCTATCTTCGTCTAATGATTCTCCTTTATCTCTCTCGAATAAATAATGATTTTTATAATTGCTTCCACTATAAAGCGCTTTAAATTCCAGTTGAGAATTTAACTGATGTGTACCTGTGATATTCCAACCTAAATTTGAAACGCTCAGTTGATCACTCTTTGTTTCGTTACTAAATAATCCATCAAAATAGTCATATTGGAAATTATTTCCAATTCCTATGAATGAGGTTTTAATATTCGTTTTTTTATTAGGTTGCCAGTTTATGGATGCGCTCAAGTCATCGAAATTAAATGATCGTGATATTCTTTCTTGTCCACGGATATCAAAAAAGTCAACATAGAATTGATCGTTGGTTAATTGACCAAATTGAAATATTTGATCGAAGTAGTTATTATAAATATTGGAGTCGAATAGAAAATTATGAGACTTTCTATAAGATACTTTTGCTGATAATTTGTTTTTTATCAATGGTAGATTGATTCCAATGTTTGAATATAAGAGATCAGTGAAAAATCTGATTTTTAATTCGTTATTGATATGATCTATTGATTTTAGTAATATGGATCCAGAGGCTTGACCCGATTGATCTGCTGAAGTTCCATTGCGTGTGATTCCAACATTGTCAACCATAAATGGATTGACACCACTGACTTGGCCATAAAAAAGACTTGTCTGTAGGAGTCGAATGTCATTCCATTTGTAACTAACTTGATCCGGTGGCCCACCTCTAATTTGAAGATCATTGAGTGATTCACTGGTGCTGTGAATGCCTGGCAGAAGTTGTGCTTTTTTGAATATATCTTGATCGGCTTGACCTGCGGTAATTATGTCTTGTATCCGAGTCACATTTTCTATGAAGTTGGTATTAATTGAATTCAAAAAGTCAATCAAAGTGATTTCGCCTAATATATGAGAGGCGGTCCTCATAATAACTCTTCCCTTGGACTGTATAGTCTTAATATTGGTGTAATGAGTTTCGTAGCCTACGTAGCTGAGAATTACCTTGTCTGGATGATTGACGAATCCTTTTATGGTACATAAGCCGTTGATGTCAGATTGGTATATCAGATCAAGATCTGGTAAACTGATATTACAGAAAGGGAGTGTATTGCCCTCTGCGTCGACTACTTCAAATTCGTAGATCGGCATATCTTCAGAAGGCGTAAATGCCTTTACCTTATTTAATGCATAAATACGATCTTCCAGTTGCACTATATTGAATCCTAACTTTTGACTAATGGTATTTAGGATTTCTACTTTATTTCCATATGCTGAAAATGTATGCAAATCATCTGAAAGGATATCATGGTTGTAATTGAACTTAACATCCAATTGCCTAGCTGTAGTTTCTAATATTTTCGCATCATCTTGATGATTAAATACAAGATGGATTTGGGCATTAAGTTGAATGGAAAATAGAAAGATACATCCAAGTAGAATAGCGTTAATTCGCTTTTCTAAAATTGACTTTATTATTGGATGTTGTAGATTCATATGATAAACTAGACTCTATAAAACGAATGCATTTGTTTAGATCATTTACGGGTAATATTCCAGTAAAAACATCTTTTGAAATATCAGATTCAGCGATTAATTTGGTCTCGTAGAATCTTTCCATATCAGCTAACACTATGGAAATAGGAGTTGTTTTGTAATTTCTGAAATTGCTCATCCAGTCTAGTGATTCGCCTTCCGAATTTTCTATTTTACCGATATTTCCATTGGTAATATACACATATTGAGAAGCAGTGATAATCTGTGATTGACCTTTTTTATCACTGACCTTTACTTTGCCTTCCAAACATGATACACGCATATACCGATCATTGATACTCCAAACATCGAATTGCGTGCCTAGTACTTCAATTTGGCCTGATATCGTGCTAACAGTAAAAGGTACTCCTTTGCGAACTTTAAAGAATGCCTGACCTTCTAGATTTATAATTCGCTCATCTTTCCAATCGGCTTCATTAAAATCAATCTTAGTATTGGGACTAATAATAACCTCTGATCCATCCGCGAAGATTTTTGTGGTTTCACTTTGATACTCGGTTTTGATATTTGATGTATTGGATTTTGTCAGCAGCAGTATAGTCAACGTGGCTAATAGGAGTCCAATCATAACAAGTATCAGTGATTTCCTATTAGGGCTTGTCATTGCGCTCTTCTTATTCGTATCTATCTGACTCCATAGGGTATCAGCATCTAATACCTCCGGAGTATATTGATCCTGTTGATCTAAGGTGCTTTTTAGGCTCTCTAGATCATAAGTTTGCTCAAGTCGTTCTAGGTCGGATGGGCTAATTTGACCAGAAAGCCATTGCGCTAATAATATGTCATCGGATTTACTCATGCTTTTGTATAACGGCTATCTCGAAAAATACCCTACTTTTTTAAATCTATTTTGTGATCAATAAAGTGTTTTAAAGCCTTCGACATCCTTTTTTCTACCGCTTTGACACTGATTTCTAATGTTTGTGCGATTTCTTTATAAGTCATTTTATCAAAACGATTCATCATGAAGACGGTTCTACTTTTTTCACTCATAGTATTCATGACATTTTCTAGTTTTGATTTAAACTCTGCTTCTTCGAGTATATATTGACCATCTTTCTTTTCTTGATGTTCTCTATTCGATTGATTTTTATATTTCAGTCTAATTTTTGATTTTCGATATTCATCAATATGCAATCTAGTGGCTATGGTAAATAGATATGATTGTGATTTATCTTGAGTAACATCTTTACAGTTTTTCCATAACCTAATAAAGCATTCTTGGACTTGATCTGCGGCCGATTGTATATCTAATCCTCTGGCTTGCAGAAAGTGCTGCAGCGCTCGTTGGTGCTGTGTGTATACTTCCTTAAATATGCTTTCTGTACAAACGCTCATGAAAAAATCGAAATAGATGGTAGGGTATAATTTGACTGATCCGTTTCAATGCCAAACAATACAAGCTCAATTATTATATCACTCTCAAAACTAATCAAAATGAAAAAGATATTATGGTCAATTTTCACGGTTTTAGCTATAGTCTCATCAATAGACGCGCAAGGCACTTGGTCTACTTTACGCACTGGTGCTGGAGGTTGGATTACCGGAATGGATATTAACCCAGATGGTACTAAGTTTATTAGGTCAGATGTTGGAGGCGCTTATAGACTATTAAATGGGAGTGACACCTGGGAGCAAATGGTAACCCAAGAATCCATGCCTGATTCCGATGTACATTGGTCCAAATACGGCGGAGTATTAAGCATAGCTTCTGCGGCTTCTAACGTGGATCGAGCTTATATGGCATACTATAATACTATTTATCTCTCAGATGATATGGGTGGCCAGTGGCAGCGAACTAATTTTCCGAATATGGAAATGAGACCTAATGACGATGCCTCTAAATTGTTTGGTGAACGATTGGAAGTAGATCCTAATAATCAAAATAAAGTTTTCTTTGGTAGTATAGAAGATGGACTTTACTTAACTACTAATGGGATGGATTGGTCAAAAGTGATTGATGTACCTGATGGAAGTGAAGGCCGTGGAGTACGCTCTATAGTGTTAGACCCATCTTCGGCTATTGTTGGAGGAGAGACACAGACCGTATATGTTGCCGTTGATGGCGAAGGGATTTATCAATCTTTGGATGGAGGTGATAGCTTTACCGACATCACTGAAGGTGTTTTTAATAATGGTGATCTATGGATATATGATATGGAAATCGATAATGAAGGTAGACTATATATATCAGGTAGAGATGCTAATACACCTATAGGCATGTATCGATATGAGGGACAAAATTGGTCACAAGTATTTACGACTGACTTGGATATTCCTTATTCTGAGATTGCAATCAATCCTAATGATATTAATAATGTATTGCTTTTTTCTGAAGGGTATAGCGAGACATATATGACTAATGATGCTACAAGCCAAAATCCAACATGGACGTTTAAGGGATTTCAAAGATCAGCCGATAATATTCCATGGATGGCATGGACGGAGACAGAATGGTTTACCTTAGGAGAAATCGAATTCGATCCCATGGTTGCAGATCGAATTTGGGTGACCCTTGGTACGGGTACATTTTATATTGATCTTGATGGTGAAAGTACTTTAATTTGGAATGAATTTTCAAAAGGTCAAGAGCATTTAGTCTCTAACGATATCGTTACTTTTTCGAATGGCAATAAATTAACTGCGCATTGGGATTTTCCAATCTTCTTACATACATCTCCCAATGATTATCCGACTGAGCATTTACCAAATAATAGGTTCAATTCCTGCTGGGACTTGAGTCAAAGTGCTACGGACGAAAACTTTGTGGTCGCTTTGATAGAAGATATAAGATATTGCTGCTGGGATGACCAAACTAGGAACAGCAGCTATAGTGAAGATGGGGGACAGACATGGACGAAATTTCCTTCGATGCCTGGCGAAGAATTCGATTTAAACTTTGGACAGATAGAGGTTTCTACAGGTGACAATAATAACATCGTTTGGCTACCTGGACAAAATATGAATCCATTTTATACTGTGGATAAAGGAACCACTTGGAACGAAGTCGATCTGCCGGGTGATTCGGATAATTGTTGTCTTGATGGACCTTGGTTTAGAAGGAAAGCTTTAGCAGCAGATCGGGTGCTACAAGGTCAATTTTATATTTATGATTGGGGATCTGGAGATGTATTTAGGTCAAGCGATGGAGGAGCGAATTGGATTCGAAATGAAGCCGTATTGCCTGCTTGGTCTTTCCATGGAAAGTTAATTGCAGTTCCTACTCAAGAGGAACATTTGTTTTTTTCTAATGGACCTGAAGAGTCGGAAGAATTGATAGAAGGATTACTTAGATCTACAGATGGTGGAATGACTTGGACAGAAGTCCCTAATACTACTAAAGTGATCAATGTAACCGTTGGTAAAGCCATAGATGATCAATCATATCCGACAGTATATATATGTGGTGAAGTAGATGGAGAATATGGTTACTATAAATCGATTGATAATTGTGAATCATGGGAAGCGCTCGGAGCTTATCCTATGGGAATATATGATTGGCCTGTCGCTTTCGAAGCCAATCCTAATGAATATGGAAATGTAGTAGTAGGTTTTGGAGGTAATGGTTTTGTTCAGTATCAAGAGTCCCAAGTTTCAGTGCCTACGATTTCAGAGCGAATACATATTGATCAATTCGGTTACCAACCCTCAATGACTAAAGTAGCTGTTCTTTCTGACCCACAAATTGGCTTTAATGCTTCAGAGGATTATACGCCTGGATCGACATTTCGAATTATAGAATTGCAAAGTGGATCTGTAGTATTTGAAGGTACACCTACGATCTGGAATAGCGGTAGTACTCATAGTCAATCAGGAGATAAAGGATGGCAATTTGATTTTAGTAGTTTGAGTAATTCAGGCGAGTATTATGTATTGGATGTAGATAATAATTTGAGATCATACACTTTCGAAATTTCAGAAAGCATTTATAATGAGGTACTCATGTCAGCCACCAAAATGTTTTACTATAACCGATGTAATATGTCCAAAGAAGAGCCTTATGCAGAAGCTAATTGGACAGATAGTAATAACTTCCAAAATGATCTTCAAGACGCAAACGCCAGATACATTTATGATCAGAATAATGCTTCATTAGAAAGGGATATGACTGGTGGATGGTTTGATGCAGGTGATTATAATAAGTATGTCACTTTCGCACATGGAGCGGTACACAATTTGTTGAGCGCCTATGACGAAAATTCTTCTTTGTTTTCAGATGATTGGAATCTTCCTGAATCAAATAACGGTATTCCGGATTTGCTAGATGAAATCAATTGGGAATTAGAATGGCTAGAAAAAATGATGAATGAAGATGGTGGTGTTCATATTAAAATCGGAAGCAAAAATTATTCTGAAAATATATCTTCTCCTCCTAGTGCTAACACCGATCAGAGATATTATGGACCCACTTGCTCGGCAGGTTCAGTAGCTGTCGCTTCTATGTTTTCGCATGCGGCACATACCTACCAATCTATAGCCAGCTTGACAGATTATGGAGAGGTATTAGAGGCTAAAGCCATTACGGCATTTGATTATTATTTGCAGAAATTAAATGAAAATGATTTGGACATAGCATGTGATGATGGATCTATAGTCGCGGGTGATGCAGATTGGGATCAAGCTAGACAGATGCAAGTAGCATTAATCGCCGCAGTCTACTTATACGATCTTACTGGATCATCGCTATACGGAGACTACATAGTAGATCACGTCAATGATGCCGAAGCAGTCAGCAGTGGATGGTTAGGTCCATATACCAATCAGACCATGGAAGCCTTGTTTTTCTACACTACTTTATCAGTTGCAGATCCTACTACTTCAGCTACAATTATAGATGCTGTCACGCCTCATGTTTCCCAAGATTGGGACGGCTTTTATGGTCAAGGTGATTTGGATTTATATCGTGGATTTATTCCTGATTTTTCTTATCACTGGGGCAGTAATCAAGTCAAGGCGGATTACGCTAATTTAAATAGCATGGTAGCGAGATATAATATCAATCCATCAAATAATGAAAGCTATTTACAAAAAGCAGAAGAGATGATTCATTATTATCATGGTGTTAATCCTTTATCAAAAGTCTACCTATCCAATATGGAAAGTAGAGGTGCAGAAAATAGTGTAGATGAGCTGTATCATGCTTGGTTTGCAGATGGATCAGATTTTGATAATGTTAAGACTTCATTATATGGTCCAGCACCAGGATTTATTCCAGGCGGAGCCAATAGTTCTTATTCGTATGAAGGCAATACACCACCTTATGGCCAACCTGCACAAAAGTCTTATAAAGATTTTAATACTGGTTTTCCAGAGGCTTCATGGGAGATCACTGAGCCGGCTATTTATTATCAAGCGGCGTATATTAGGATGTTGGCATCTTATGCTAACGTCTCTATAGTTTTGCCAGTGGATTTGGTATCGTTCGAAGCTGAAAAAAATAATGAAGATGTCGAATTGACTTGGGTAACTTCCAGTAGTATTGGTTTGGATAGATTTGAAATAGAATCTAGTTTGGATGGTTCAACTTTTACGCAGATTGGTGTTGTAGATGGCGTAACTAATTCGGCTACTGAACAAACATATAATTACTTAGATCAAGATGTGAATGTGACTTACGACAATCCTGTATTTATATACTATCGATTAAAAATAATTGATATGGATGGCAACTTTACATATTCTGATGTAGAGGTAATTGGTGTGACTAGTGTAGATGATATCTTTGCATTAGATGCTGAAGTGTATCCCAATCCATCATGTGATTTCATTACGGTTAAGCTCCTAGATAATATGGTACATTCATCATCATTAAAAATTTATAATTCATTGGGTAAATGTGTAGCAAAGTATGCTATCAATGGAAATGAAAATCGATTAGATATTTCTCAATTAGTGAATGGATTATACACTCTAGAAATTATTTCTTTAAACAAGAGAAGTCAAAAACAATTCATAAAAATGTAATGATTGTAATTTAGTATTGATCGCATAAAAAAGTAAAATGAATATGATGGAAGATACGAAAGGATACTTGATATTTAATTTATTGGAAGGGGAGATGAATCATCCAAGTTTTCAGGATATCTTCTTTGATTTGAACCTGTGTAGATTAAGATGAACAGATCGATATTGGAAGTATGGTGCTCTGAATATTAAATAGTACTTTCGCAGCCAATTTGTATTTCTCATTGAAGGAGAAGTATTGGTAATCATAACTAAATTATAATGACAGAACAACAAAAAATGTGGTACGCAATGGGTGTACTTATAGGTGCAGATTTTAAAGGTCAGGGTGAAGCAACTTTAGATTCGGATTCATTGCTAGCTGGAATGACTGATATTTATGCTGGTAGTGAGAAAATGTCTGCGGAGGAAGCAGCTCAAATTATTGGACAATATAGAGCACAAAAAATGTCTGCAGTCGGAGCAGAATGGCTTGCTGAGAATGCCCAAAAAGAAGGCGTCCAAACTACTGAAAGCGGCTTACAATACAAAGTGCTTTCTAAAGGAGCTGGAGATAAGCATCCTGTAGCTACAGATACTGTAAGTACGCATTATGAAGGTTCTTTAATTACAGGTAAGGTCTTTGATTCTTCTTATAAAAGAGGAGAGCCAGCTGCTTTTCCATTAAATCGTGTAATCGCAGGATGGACAGAAGGAATTCAACTCATGACTGTAGGTGATACCTTTGAATTCTATATTCCATTTCATTTAGGATATGGTGCTCAAGGTGCAGGGAATGATATTCCACCTTATGCAGCATTAATTTTCAAAGTAGAGCTATTAGGAATTCAAGGCTAAGAAAGAATTGGTGTGGAATTCTATCTAGAAGAATTTGATTTTCATAGACTAGGATAATGACAGAGCTATAAGACTACGGTTTCATAGCTCTTTTTTTATCGCATTCTAATACATCAACACTAAATTTCATTTTATAGTGAAAAGTCTAGAGTCTAAAGTATTATTCTCAATCCCTTCACACCAAAACACTTAAAGAGATTAATTTCTCAACCCCTTATATTGCAAACAAAAAAAAGAGTCAGCCGATATTACTCAACTGACTCCCGTAACTCTAAGAATTTCGTATGACTAGTATCTATTACCGCCTCCGAAATTTCTATTATCTCTTCTCGGTCTTTCTTCCGATTCTTTTACAACGATGTTTTGACCGTCTAGGTCACTTTCATTTAACGCTGAGATAGCTGCATTTCCAGCTTCTGCGTCAGGCATTTCTACGAATCCGTACCCTTTAGATCTTCCTGTTTCACGATCCATGATAACTTTAGCTGAAGATACTTCTCCAAACTGTGCGAAAGCTGATTCTAGCTCTTCTTTTGTGGTTCTGTAATTGAGTTTTGCAACAAAAATGTTCATAATAAAAAATAATTAATGTGATAAAAAATTGAACTTAGAATCTCACAACCTTCGGTATCATATTAAATGGAAAAGTATGCTAAAATCTAAAATCTGTAAATGCTATAATACGTGAGCAATAACTTCTGCCCCTTAATTATAGTTCAAATATAAGGTATAATTAATCAAATTACAAGGCAACTAATTGATATTCAATTGTTAATTCGTTATCGATTATCGTAATCTTTTAACTCAGAGTTTATTTTTTAATGCCTTCCTTATTGAGCCATGAATGATAAATCTTTGCATTTCTATTGTGTTGGCTTAATGTACTAGCGAATGAATGCTCATTATCATACCCTGGTTTGGCACAGAAAAAGATGTATTTGTGCTCTTCTGGGAATATCGCAGCATCCAAACTGGAGAGTGTAGGCATATAGATAGGTCCAGGCGGTAAGCCGGCATGTATATAGGTATTGTAGGGAGATTCATGCTCTAAGTGCCTGTTCAACACTCTTCTTATTGTAAAATCGCCTACACCAAAAACCACTGTAGGATCTGCTTGTAGGGCAATGCCTCTTTGAAGTCGATTATGATATACTCCGGATATTGTTTTGGTCTCTTTGGGATTGGTGGTTTCTTTTTCTATGATAGAGGCTAAAGTATAAGCTTCAGTAGGAGAGAGCCCAAGCTTTCCGATTGCTGATTTCCTTCCTTTGGCCGCCCAATATTTGCTATGCTCACTTTGCATCCTTGAGACAAATTTCTCAGGCGAAGTATTCCAGTAAAATTGATACGTATTAGGTATAAACATCGAGAGGATTGTCTCCCTTGTATAGCCCCATTTTTGCAGATTATTAGTATCTGTGAGATAATTGAGTAAGGTCAAAGAGTCTGGTTCAATGTATTTTGATACTTTTCCAGCCATATCACTTATTAATCTCACATTATTAATGGTAACATTGATCGGAGTTTGTTTATTGGCTCTAAGTAAGGATATAAGTTCTCTATTGCTTGATCCAGGGCTTATTTCAAATCGCCCTGAAATATTATCACGGGTATCAAATTTCATAATTTTTGATACTAATTTAAAACTAGAAATATCTTGAATGATGCCCTTATCGCTCAGTATCTCGGTCAAAGAATCAAAGTCAGTACCTTGGGGAATGTTTAGACTGGTTTCTTCTAAATCTTCCGGAACATTGGGGCTATAGATTAGGGAGTAAGCGTAAAAGCCTAATCCAGCTCCGATAATTATTAAAACTAATAATATTGACTTCCAATGCTTCAACATCTTCTAATACTGCTCCTTTTCGTTAGGGAAATCATTAGATTTAACATCATCAATATAATGCTCTACGGCCCCTTTGATACTATCAAAAAGCTCTAAATAACGTCTCAAAAATCTAGGGTGGAAATCTTTCGTGATTCCCAATAAATCATGCGTAACTAGTACCTGACCATCAGTATGTGGTCCAGCTCCAATACCAATTGTAGGTATATCTACAGATTCTGCCACTTGTTTCGCTAATTTGGCAGGGATCTTTTCTAGCACCATTCCAAAGCAACCTATATCTTGCAGCATCTTAGCATCTTCTAGTAGCTTTTGAGCCTCGGCTTCTTCTTTAGCCCTTACGGTATATGTACCGAATTTGTATATACTCTGAGGAATTAAGCCTAAGTGCCCCATCACCGGTACACCTGCCTTCAGAATACGTTTGATCGAATCTTTTACTTCACTACCGCCTTCTAATTTGACAGCATGTGCTCCAGATTCTTTCATGATCCGAATAGCAGAATTCAGCGCCTTCTTACTATCGCCTTGGTAGGTTCCAAAAGGCAAATCGACAATCACCAAGGAGCGCTTAACCGCTCTGATCACTGATGAAGCATGGTATATCATTTGGTCTAATGTAATAGGAAGTGTCGTCTCATGTCCTGCCATTACATTACTAGCCGAATCACCGACCAATAGGACATCCGTGCCGGCAGCATCTAGGATTCTTGCCATACTATAATCATATGCAGTAAGCATCGATATCTTCTCACCGGCTTGTTTCATGGCATGAAGTGTATGCACTGTTACTCTCTTTACATCTTTTTTTGCTGTCGACATTTTCTCTTAAATTTTAAAGACGCAAGTTAACTAATTATCAATTCTGAGGTATGATTTTATGACATTCTTAATCCTACAGATAGAGAAGCATTTGTCTGCTGCAGGGATAAGTGAGGTAATGATTACGAACAAGACAATAATTGGCAGAGATTAATCATTGATTATCGTAGTTTTGTGCTCTAATTTAGATCAATAATAATTCTATAATCATAGATGAATAATATAGTAAAAGGAGTAGTAGCTTTATTTGCCATGGTGTTGATGCTCACGGCATGTGATAACGATTTTGATTTGGTGACAGATAAAGTAGAGATTCCTGTAGTCTACGCCATACTAAATGCGGCCGATACGGCACAGTATTTCCGAATAGAAAGAGCTTTTATTGATGAAAATATTTCAGCTACTGACATAGCACAACTTCCTGATAGCCTTTATTACGAGGATGCTGTGGTTACACTAAGCAGAACTAGTACAGGAGAAGCTTGGATCATGGACGAAGTAGATGGTAATCTCGAAGGATATCCAAGACAGTCAGGTGCTTTTGCTACAGCGCCCAACACCTTATACAAATTGCGCACCGAGGATATTTCTTTGGAGCCAGAAGAAGAATATAAATTAACTATCAATATCGGAGATGAGTTTCCGCTTATTGAAGCTACTACGACTTTGATTAAACCACCATTTTTGTCTACTCCGCAAGATGGATCTGCGGGTGGAGGACTCAATATAGACCCAGCTAGAAGATTTAGAATCAACTGGAATGATAATGCAACGAATGCTATATACGATGCATTTGTCACTTTTTACTACAATGAAACTATAGGTGGAGAAACAACACAGAATAGCATCGTATGGCAATTGTTGCGAAATGATGAGAAAAATGAAATCGATACTAGAGCTGATGGATTCTATTCTTTATTAGCTAATTCTTTAGTTGCGGATAATAATATTTCACGTAGAGAACAAGGTGCTTCTTTTACCTTGGTTTCTGGATCGATTGAGATATCTGATTATATACGTATAGGCCAAGCCAATCTGGGGATCACTAGTAGCGGAGAAATTCCAGTCTACGAGGGGAGTCTTTCTTATGGATTAGGAATATTTGCAAGTCGCTACACTGAACTTCGAGATGAGCTCATATTGTCACAAGTCACAAGGGATACGCTAGCCTTTGGTTCGCTTACTGGCAACTTAGGTTTTCAGTAATCTAAGGATGAAGCTTGATTCTAGAATTTAAGAATCTTATTTTGAATGTAGATAAAGCTATCATGCGCAACGTTTTTCTTTTTATAGGAATCTCTTTTTGCTTAATGGTAGGCTTGAATGCTCAAGAATATCCTAATGTTATTGTAGAGGAAGAAGTGGTAAAGCAATTCGCTCCTGATTTTGAAATGGTCATGGAAGATGGCAGTGTCAAAAGGCTAAGTGATTTTAGAGGAGAAGTATTGTATATTAGTTTTTGGGCCAGTTGGTGTGGGCCTTGCATCAAAGGATTTACCAAGTATCGTGATATGAGAGAAAGTATTGAGCATCTTGGTGTGGTGATGCTAAATATCTCAATCGACGAAGATGCAACTAAATGGAGAACAGCAATCAACAGACATCAACCCGCAGGAATGCATGCCATAGTATCTCATGATGTAATTAGAGATGCTTATCAGTTATACAATGTACCGCGTTATGAAATCATTGGTAAGAATGGTCAATTTTTATATTTATCTCAAGATGTTAATCGCAATATCCTAGATGATTTTAAGAAGTTTTTGGAGTAATGATATTGCTATAAAAGTTGATGTATTTTGGCTAAAGATTGTTTTCATCAGTGTCTATAAAATAAACAAGTCTGTGATTCTATAATTAGGGGTATTCAGAGATATATTTAAAATTCAATGTTAATTTTTCTTTTTAGAAATTGACTGAAAAAGGTTTACACGAGTTGGCAGCAGGGGAATGGTCGTCGTCGTGGGTTGTGGGAGCGGCAATGCGTGCTGCATTACGACGTCCTAGAGTTTTTGGTTTCGTTTTTGGGCAATGCAAAAAGGAAAACCCGCGGTCAAGCGTGGCTTGCGGAGCAAACGCGCGTAGACCTTGTGTAACGTGGCTTGCGAAGCAAACATGTGGGCATGATAGCGAAGTCATACTTGAATTTCTATTTCACAACTAGTTTAAGAGAGTGTTACCTTGCTATTCAGAAAAACTAATGGAAACGAGGTCAATTTCTTCCTTACTTCTGAAAAGACACTTCATTGCCAAAAAAATAATTCTGAATTAAGTCACTTTTGATCAAAATGTAAGCGTCATAGTAAAGTAAGCTAGAAAAATAAATTATTAAATTGTCTTTGAATTCAGTTCGAAAATTCATTCTTACTTCTGAATGTCCCTAATCAATCTCTCGTAAATGTATAGTCTGCATCGTATTCGGTTCAATGTTTACCATATAGCTTTCATTGGCTATGGATAGATCCAAATTATAAGATTTTTCATTCTTATTATATACCACTACTGCGATGGACTGGTCTGGATTTTTAGCAGCGGTATAGATGATTCCATCTTGATTAGCTCCTTCAATATTTATCCTTTTGGCCTCCGGTCTGATGAATTTACTAAAGTGACTTATGAGATAATACAAGGGAGTATAGGTGACTTCGTGCGTTTTAGGATTTACTAATACAGGGGCACTATTAAAATTATCATATGGATTGGGCTTCCCTTCATTACTTAATATCATACACCATTCGATATAGCCTTGAGTTCCACTATTGAGATCATTGATTATATCATACGCATAGGTCTGAAAAGGAATGAATGTACCTGCATAATCTTTGGATACTCGCCAATACTGATCAATCGGATCATTTGCTTCTATGTCAATACTGGATTCGGTATGTATCATTCCCTTGTTGGGATATGTGGACTTATGTTGCTTGAGATCATTTGTATACCAATCGTTTTCTTCTAACTTAGAACTGGCATACCAGTGAAAGGCAGTACCCCAAGCATATTTCGAAGCTTCAGGATCTTCATAGGTCAGACTTACATAATCTAGCAAGGTAGATTTATTATGATCGTAGATCAGTACTTTCAATCCATCTTCCAAATTGTCAATGCGCAGATGTCCATCTTTAACCAATTGAGGACCCAAATGATCTTTTAGAAAATCTCTCCCTTGCTCAGGAGTGAAGCCATTGCTATCCCATCTCGCGTTGTGCGCATGCAAAGGTTCGTTTTGTGGAGTCATTCCCCATATAGATATGCCTTGTTCTTTATAAGCGCTTACATACTTCGAGAGGTATTCGGCCCAGATAGCGTAATACTTCGGTGAGAGTGCTCCATTGGTCATAGTCGCCGTTTCACCCTCTTTCATCCAGGAAGGTGGGCTCCATGGTGAGGCGATGATCTTAAATTTCGCATCTTGAACTTGAGAGGCTTCTAATATCATAGGTATCAAATCATAACTGGGATCTTCTAAAGGGATGCCGCTGACCTGATCATTTTCATCGCCTGTAAAACCTTGCAAGTCTTCTTGTATAGAAAAACTGCTTAGCTCTGTATCGCCTTCATCTACATAAGTGTAATGTGTATTAGAATAGTCACAGCTATTGATATGCGTTCTAGTAAGCGTGAATCCTGCACCATCAGTAGGGCTAAATAATTGATTTAATACTTCCTTTCTTTGAGTTATGGGTAGGGTAGCTAGATTCCATGCTGATGATTCAGTAAATGATGCACCAAAACCAATAAATTCCTGAAATGTATGATCAGGTTCAATATTTAAACTGATCACTTTTCCTTGAGCCTTAGTACTGGTATTTCGAGATATTAATTTCAGGTAATCTCCTTGCTTTGTAGTTTGATATACATCCATATGATATGATGAATTACTTCCACAGCTACTAACCAATACGATAATCGCAACAAACTGTAAGAGAGGGAATGCAAATCTCATAATATCATGTCTTTAATGTCTTCTCAATATATCATTTGTTAGTGGTTTAGTAATCAATTTGAGACGGAATTTAGAGTATCACTAGTTCAGAGGTCGTTTGCTTATCAGCTATTTCAATTACTATGAAATAAATGCCGCTATGTAAATTTGAGATTTCGATGGTATGATCGGTAAATTTCTATGTATTAGCCATCTTATAGTTTTAACAACTTTCCTGATTTAACAATCCTATTGTTCTTAGAGAGTGTGTAAATATAAATTGTGTTTAACAAATTCGGAATACTTAAGTTAGTCGATCTTTGTATAATTTTTTCTTGTAAATGAATTTGACCTTCAATGTCAAGTAACTTAAATTCAACTCCTTGTAAACCTAAGTTTTCTATATTTATGGTAATATTATCACTAATGAGCGTTGGGAAAACACTTACTTTTTCATCTTTTACCAGTTCAGTTGAATTTATTTCTAATTCATTCAAATTAAAATAGGCCAAACCATTTGTTTCAGTTGAAGCCCAAAGCCTATTATCTCCATCAACTTTTAATTCATTGACTCTACTACTTGGATTTGCAATTGGCATAAACCATTCCCCATTCTTATAATATCGCATTCCAATATTACTAATGTGTACCCACAACCTATTGTCATTGTCAAAAGTCATAGCGTTTGGTGCCGAAGGCAAGAATATTTCTTCCCAATTTATGCCATCGAATTTTATAATTCCTTTATTCGATAAAAACCAAAAAACATTTTGATCTAGTGGATCTTTATGAATTTCTACGATAGCTTGATGATTATCTGGAAAACTTGAATTGTCTTTATTGTAAAATATACAGTTTTCATTTTCCATTAAAACCACTCCAGTATTTTTAAGTGAGCTAGACCCTAATTGATTATCTAACAAACCTATCCACCTGCTTTCGCTATCAATTACTTTTATCGAGAATGGTAAATACCTAGTACTAGAAAATGTTGGCAAGCACGAATTATTTGAATTGAAAGATTCAAAAGTAACCTGATTGAATCTTGTAACCCACCCAGAATTATCGCCGGTAACCATCCAAGCTATTCCATTTTCATCAAATTCAATATCCGAAAAACGTGATTTTTGATTATTTAGTATATTTTCCCAAATTTTCCAATCGTCATTTTTTAATCTTACGAGATAATGGTCTCCTATCCCAATAAAGCAATTCATCCAAATTCCGTTGTCATTGTGAATGACATTATTTACATTATTACTTGGTATGCTTGAATTTTCAACATTAAAAATTTCCCAGTTTGATTGATCAAAAATGGCCAACCCTGCATTTTGTGTACCAATTATTAGTGTATCATTTTTAATCGAAAAAGACCTAATGTAGTTACCTGGTATTTCTGAATTATCTGTATTGTAGTAGCTCCAATCTTGTGCAATTGAAATTTCAGATATGACAAATAATATTGAAATAATCACAAATAGTGGTTTTTTCATTTCATTTTATTTTTAATGTATTATCATGCTACATCATACATATTGTTGTAGCTCATTTTTATTTTTCTTCTTTTTTATTCAGCCAAATTCCATTGTTCTAAATCATGGACGGGATTTGGCAATCTTCCTTCTAACCACTTTTTTAATGTTCCTGGTTTGAACTCTTTGTCTTTTGTCTCAATTACCCAAGAAAGAAATTCTGTCGGTCCTCCATTTAAATATGGTGCTGGTGAAACCGGATAAAAGACTGTTGGTAATCTTTCATTAATTGAGATATAATTTAACACACATCCTAATTCTTGGACTACATTCCACGCATATTTACTTTCAACATCTATTTGAAACTTAATCCACCAAAATCCTTCTTCATCGGTTCCTGTAGCTATTGGTGAATTTATTGCTGGTACTTTCTCCAAATAATCAATCAATGATTTAAAAGCTCTTTCATCCATTTGGTATTGATTTCCTTTTATCGTTTTTATGTGGTTTTCTGCAATTATTAATCATGTCTCTTTCGCAAGAGCCAAATTCAACAATTTTTTTTTGCTTGGATCAATGAAAATTTATTCGCTCCGTCTTCATAATCAGGTTCTTCAAATTGAATTGTGTCTTCTTCCTAAAAAAAATGGGTAGATTGAATATTGCAATCTTAAATCTTTTATAAAGGTGTTGTATTCGTAATAGGTGCAATATTCATCCAATTCGATTTTCATCTTTGTTCTTCTTTTATTCTAATGGGCTGCCACTGATAAGGATATGTCGAGTATGAGCTCAGGAAATATTCCGTCATATATAGTGTTAGCTCTCTTTATTTTTTTCTAGTCTGTCTCATCCAATATAAATATTTCATTAACAGACTTGCCAAATAGTTCTGATAATTTGAGAGCAAGAATAGTAGAGGGAACATATCTATTTTTTTCAATAGAATTAATTGTCTGCCTCGAAACACCTATTCGTTTTGACAATTGCTCTTGTGTAAGATTGAACTCTGCTCTTTCAATTTTTAATCTATTATGCACGTCCAAATCGTTTAAGCGTTTCAAAGAATAATAATTGAATTCCTAATAGAATAAATAGAATTTCGAAAGCTGAAATTTGATGAAAGTTTATACTCCCATCTCCTGTAATTTTGGTTATGAGTAAATCAAATATAAAAGCTAATAGAGGAATTATAATTGAATAGCTAATCGCTATTACAAAGGCTATTTTGAATGATTGGAATCTAATGTATTTCGAAAATTCGTCTTCTTGAGAATCCATGCTCAAAGAAGCTAATAAAAGGAAAAGTAAAATTAGGGTTCTAAGAACATCCTTGATTAATGGTGCAATATCTCCAAAGAACTTACTACTCATCAAGAATAATAAAATTAGACTTGCTGTTATGATGCCTATCATTTTATATTTTGACGGCAATCGAAATTCTAATAATTTAGAAATTTTATTGTATTCGTCTTGTGCATCAGAACAATTTGATCTTGACATTTCTATATTTTTTATAGTGAAGTATGTTTTACTTAATGTCAAATATACTTTACATTTTAGAATTTTGCAAGTTGTTGGTGTTTTAAAATGGATGATTGCTAAATTTTGGTTTCTTGTCAATCTCATTTTTTGACAATGAAAGCTAACTCTGATAAATCTGTAACTCATCACTTATCAATTCCATAGCTCTCTGTATTGTCCAGGTCACTATATATCATCATTCAACATCCGCAAAGCGTTCATAATGATCCATTACAGTGTCCACCTACACAACGGAGCCGTGCTTTTCGTTCAATATTGAGAATGTTAAGAATGATGCGTTTCTCTAATTTTGTTCTATCCTTATCTCGGTTTTGACAGGATCGGTTTTCCTGTTTATTTCGGTTCCTATGATTTTATTATCTACTATGTCGTGTAAGATAATCGGATATGACGTGATCCCTCTGAGAAACACAAATCCTTCAAAGCTGATCAATCTATAAGGAGATTCCCAAGAACTATGAGAATCTATGACTTGGACTTCCTTATTGCCGTCCTTTTTATATACATGTAGCTGATTAAGACTTTGGCTATTTTCATAATATTCTCTGACTTGATTAGCAAGGAGGAAAGCAATAGTGATCGTGGAGATATAGTTTTCGTTTTCAAAAAACTTAAATCTCTCTACATTTTGCTGTGGGTAAGCATTGCCAAGCATATCGTGTATCATCGAAGCATACTAAATGGATTGCTCTAATTCAGCTTGTCCATAACTTGATAAGGTCATTATAAGTAGACTTAGAATGGTAATGATTTTGTGTGTCATGATTTGTTATTTTCTTTGGTGCATTAGTGAGATTAGTACATGTGTCGTACGCAGCGATAGCAAGTATGACTGCACGGCTTAAGCTATTCTGTTTTCAGTTTTTCGTAGTACCAACCATATTTAACATGAAATTCATCTTTTCTTTTTCTTGTTTCATTCAATTCAGTGGGCTTCCATTTTTTCTGCATAGTCTGGAAGATGTGACTTAATGGCTTACCTTGACAACACATATCTGATTCTTCTTGAAACCTGCTATCTTCAAAATATATTTGCAGGTCACCTTCAACTCGGTTCGTTATGCTTACCGAATACTTATGGACTTCATTCCAATGTATTTCGCAAAAATCATGTTGCGCTTTCAATTTTTCATCATATTCCTCTTCAAACAAATTTGCATTCCAGTATTTGTATCTGCATCCGTTGCTAAAACTGAGTGTTTTTCTATGAATATTTATTTCCGAACAAAACTTGTAATTCGTCATTAACTTTACCTTATTCCATCTATCAAAGTTTTGTTCCAAATAATCTAAAGCGACGAAATATTCTATTTTGTTTAGGTCTTCATGTTTGTCCTTTACTTCATGAGATTGATAGGTTCCGTTTTTTATTTCCACATCGAAAATAGATTGGAATTGATTCACAATATTTTTTCCTGAACTAAAAGTCAATTTATGATTTCCAACTATTTCTAATAGAGATCCCATTTTTATTTTTCATATTGTATAGCGTACGGTTCTGTGATATTGAGCGGACGCAGCGATAGCAATTCTGATCTTTTATCACTTGTTAGCTTCTCGTTTTTCACCCTTTAGTCCTTTTCTTTAATTTTTGTTATCGTTTCAATTCGCTTTCTAACAAAATCTGATGGTCTGTCATAACTATAAACGTTAGTTATTTTTTCCATTGCTTCATTATATTTCTTAGAGCCTTTGGAGTGATTTATCAATATGATATTTTCGAATTTTTCAATATTTAATTTGCCAAATTTGTTCCATGCATCTTTGTGATTTAAAAGGTAATTGGTTTTATTTTTTTCATCTAAATACTTTAGAGCTTCAAATACTTGAATTTGATCAAACTCCAATTCTGGATGCTGTAGATAATAATCAAGATAATTTGAAAGGTATATTATTGATTCTTCTGTATTAAACATTGCTAAAGTAATTGCATATTGTTTACCTGCGAAACAAACTTCACTCTTGAGGAGATGAACTCCTATTATATTTGTTAATTCTATAAAGTTATTGATGGCTGCAAAGTAAGCTCCAGTTTGTCGAGATCTCCAATCTACGTCGCCAATACATTTTAGAATTACATCTTTTGTAAATTCTTTCTTAACTGATTTTATTTGTTTTATCCAATCGACATCGTCTTTGCCAAGATTCAGGTAATAAGGAGATACCCACTTTATTCGAAATTCCTCTGTGATTGTTTTATCACTTTTGTAAGTTATAATATTTGGGAATCTGGTATTCATTTATTTTTCTAAGTTTTCCCATAAGTACTCTGATTCAATATTTCTCATTTTTGAAATATCATACGAAACTTCTGTGACATGTTGGGTTATGTATAACTGAATTTCATGACCAATAGTTGATTGGACATCTTTTAGGGACTTATGTAGGAAGTAATATTCAATTTCTCTCTTTAGTCGAATAACCTTTGGATCTAATATTGAATCTCCATTTTTTTCATCCAAATTGAAACGAGAAACCAAATCTCTATTTATAGTTTGCTCATCCAGAAATTCAATATGAATTTCCAAGTTGGTCTTACCAAGCAACACGTAATGTAATACTAAGGGATCATAAATCGATATTATGTAGTGCTTGGGATTTCGTTTATATGGGTCGAATTTTTTGTGATTATTCTCAATTGACAGCATTAATTCGTTAACCAGTTCTTGCTGATGTTTCATCAAATACTTATTATAAACCGATTCTATGTATTCAATTTCTTTCATTTTTATTTATGGAAGCTCACGTCCAAGAGCATGTGGAGTCTGACTAAAAGGAAGATTCCTTCATGCTCAATGTTATATACTTTTGCGACAAAATATTTTATTCTCTTATATTTTTAGAATTAATTTCATCTCTAATCCAATTTACGATTTTAATGGGAACATTAGGATGGTCATAAATGCTATGTTTAAGAAATGAGCTAAAATTGTCAGTTATTTCGATGCAGTTCTTGTGCCATTTATTTCGCTGCATACCTGTAATTTTTATTGTTGCATTTGTTAGTAATGATGTTTTACCAAAACCTAATTTATGACCAACAATAATATAAGGCAATAAGATCATCAGAATCTGTAATATAAAAAGTAAGGATAAACTTGTAGCTATCCAAAATATAATGAAAAAAATTATCCAGTCCCTATTATTTAAAAAATCAGTTAATACATTCAGAGACTCTTTCATCTCAAAATCTCCGAGGAAAAGCACGAACAAGATAAAGAGAAAAAGACTGAACAAGATAAAATTTATTCCATTCCACAGAACAAATGGAATAGAGTATAATATTTTCTGTAACTTAAATAGTTTTATAACTTCATCCTTTTTGTGATATATTACTAAATTTGGCAATTGTGATTCTTGAAATTCTAATTGTGCCATGTTTTTTACTTGAAAATCTACAATTTTTGTATATAGCTTTTGAAAGAAAAAATAGAATACAGCAAAAATAGATATAGTGAACATGATAATTTGAAAGTTGGTTAACTTTGGAAAATCAAATTGCAATTCTGCTTCGATTGAACTTAGTATAGGGAAGGTCAGAAAAGTCAATATTGAAGCTAGAATATAGGTCAAAAATAATCTCGATTTTCCCAGATTTCGTTTAGCAATTAGCAAAAATGGTGTTGCGAGATTAACTATGCCGTTTATTCTCATTTCTTCCGCTGAGTAAATCTTTTCTGTGTAATTAACTATGTTCCCAGCATGACTATGACATATAAGGTAATGATCGACACTGTTTATATTGCTATCTGAAAGATACTCTTTTAGATTTTTAGCTTCTAGCAATCTGTCAGAATGCGAATTTTTTCCACTCCAACTAAACACTTTGAATTCGACAGTAATATTATGGCGCCCAAATTCTTGTTTAAGTCTATTTCTAAAGACTGAATTCCTATTAGTCCATTTATTATTCTTAGCAAAAGTACCGTGTATTAGAGTAATTAAAATTCTATTTTTCATCAGTGTTAGTAATTAACCTTAAATATTCTGTATGTAAAGAGAACCCTCTTAATTTAATGAATTGCATATAACGGTCTCGTGTATGTGGCGTGCCGACCGAATGGGAGGCATGAACAGCATACACCTTGTTCTCATCCGTTTTTCTTTTTATAGTTTCTTGGTGAGGCAAAATACTATGCTGTCATCAATTGTTATTACATCACCATATTTCAGAGGAATTGAATTTTTAACTAACCCGTTTCCGTCTGGTTTATACCCCCTGTTTATATATAGAATTTGTGCAGCGCCATAGTCTTTATATACACCAAATCCAATTCCTGCAATGTTTGATACTCTTTTTATTCTCTTTTCTGCTTCATCCATTAGTCTTGTTCCAATCCCAAGTCTTTGATGTTTTTTTAGTACATTAAAATCTGCAATTTCTGGAATTCTATTTATTCGAAAAGGCTTATAATCAGATTCCCATTTAATCGTAAGGTAGCCTGCAAATCCTTGATTCAATTCTGCAATAATAATATCTCTTTTACCCATTTTTTGGAGATACAAATATTGTTCGTATTGTGAAATTGGTTTATTCCATCCTTGTTTTTGAAAGGATTCACTTATCTCTTTGCAATCTGTTTTTCTCATTTCTCTCAATTCAAGATTTTCTTTCATTTTCATTTTTTCTTAATGGATGAGAACTCTGTTAAATCAGTAACACTTCATTTAATAATTCTATATATCTGTGTAAAGCCTAGACTACCACCATACATCATCAACCCAACGTCCGCAAAACGTTCATAATGATCCATGACTACAGTCATCTACACAACAGAGTTGTATACAAAATACATGTGAATAAAAAGGGAAATCACAATCTAATAACCTATATCTAAGCTATCAATAACCGAAAATACAAAATTGTATGCTAAAATTTAAACCTAATAAGCGCTTTTAATTCGGTGCGATCAGGACCGAAGATGGTCTGTCCACTGCTACCGCTTTCGTCACGATTATCTAAGTGCGTACGCGAGAGTCGCATCTCTGCACTCAGCAGTCGGCTAAATCTGTACTTCGCTTTGACATAATATCTCGATCCTCTATACTGGAAGAAAGGAATCGAAAACTCATACAAAAGATCATTTTCGTAAGCATAGATCCTAGTATCAAAGTTATCGGTATCGAATATCGAATAGCGCATCGTGATCTGATAGTTGGATCCGGAAGGACGCCATATAAAATCTTGGAAAAGTAGATTTCCTCGTGACCATGTATCATCTGCATGGAAGAATGAAAATTCGGCTCTAGATTTTAAAGAGATACTCTTATTCACGGTTTGGGTCATATGTAAGCGCAGTCTATGCAGCTTCGTACTACCGACTCGATCTATCGCATCATCATTGGCGAGGTTTCTATCTTTTACTTCGTACTTATATTGAGCATATACATTGAGTTTTCGCTTGATATTATATTCGAGTCGTGTAAAATACTCTACACCAGAGCCTGGAGCATCACGTCGGAAGCTCAGCCAAGGATTGCGCCACATATCGATGTAGGAGTTGATCAGCCACCGCTTAGTTGGTCTGATAGAGATGCCCATATAGAGTCCTTTCTCATTAGCAGTTCTACTCGATTCGGCAAAGGCATTAGAGTTAATGACATGATAGTCTCTCGGATAATTACGATAGGCAAGCGATAGGTCGATCTTACGATCTAGGCCTAGTAGTAAGCCGTGGATCTGTGCTACAGCACCATTGTCACTGGTCGCTACTTCTCCGAAGAAATTAAAATTACGCAAGCGATAGCTATAGCCTACACTGGCATTGGTCAGCTCGTCGCCGCTAAATCTAAATCTATTATACAGCTGACTCGTACTCGGATTGAAAGGTAGATCAAAACGCGTCCTCAGACCATTAAAAGTCAGTCCTAAGGATTTGCGCTTATAGGCCAATACAAATCCTGTAGACTCTAGATTGACGCCATTTTTGTTTTCGATCTCACTTTCGGTCCGGTGAAATCCATTGGTCACCACCGAGGTCACTTCGCCAAATCCTGTATTGAATACGGTATCGATATTGACATTGCCACTTACTTTGACATTAGAGTAAAAGACACTGAGCTGCAAATCTTTATGTAGGCCTAGGGTAGTGGCGGCTCCTCTAAATTGGTTGGCTTCATTGACGGAGCTGTAGGGCTTGATGACCCGTCCGCCTTTCTTGATATTCATCACCTGTGAGCTCTTACGTCCTCCAAAGCTATTATGAGCGATCAATCCTTGTCCCATACTGATGGTGTAATCGCCTACGGTCACATCTTTGAGCCAGCCCTTGATATCTCTGGCGGTGATATATCCGGAGTAGAAATCAAAGCCTTGGCTATTACTGCCTGTAAAGAATTCTTCTCCCGGATCTTTCTCTCCTGTAAGTCCTACTTTGAATACTTGTCCGTAGTCAAATTTATACCTCGCAAAATAATGATTGCGATCACCGCGATAGTCAGGCGCTTCACCATCTTCACTTTGGTAGCCTCTTTGCTCTTCGAGGACACGCTTGGTCTTAAAAAACAACTGTGAAGAACCTTCTTTGAGGATCTGACTGAGATTAAACGTCCGTTGCTCATTAAATCCGGAGACCTTGACAAAAGGCGTAAATTCCCGGATAGTCTCCATATCTAAAGATCGGATGGCTTGGAGCTCATATTCGCTATAAAAAGGGCCAAATACCTCTCGATAATTGAGTAGATCTTGGATCTGAATACTATTTAAGATCTGCATCTCCTCTAGCTGTACTTCGGTCACATCATTGAGATCTACTGGATTGCGACTAAAAAAGCTGAGATCGTCTGCGATATTATTAATGTCGATTTCTTCCTCTTCGGCTTGATTTTCGAGGGCATCCTCCAGCTTCTCGATAATGATGGTCGGAATGGTGTCTTGAGCCGATAATACACCCACACTCAGTACCGCTAGTAGGCACATCATCATAGACTTCCTAAGGCTCAGATGTAGTAAATATGTAGGTCTAAATATCACGGTGTTAAGATAAGCATTCTTTTAATGTTAGGGTAGTATAGAGGTTCATTATGTTGTAACCGTCGCGCTCACAATTTCGCTTCGCCAGCTGTGTATTCATTTCTTTTGCTTTTATGATTTGAATATGAAGCTTCACCTTGTCGAGATTTAACCATTGTCATAGTACCAAAACTTACGCCCACTTGCTGTAACATCTCGGCCGCTTAATGAGTCTACCATGTATTAATAAAGTCCTAATAGCGACTTTATAATATAACAACTGCCCAAAGCGTATTATATTTAGAAAACCAATTTAGTCTAATCAGATCTTAGCGGAATCTGGTGCTTATTAAAACCCATAGATGAAACTTACATATTCATTACTCTGTTTTTTATTTGCGATTACCCATCTTTCTGCTCAACTTTCAGGTACTATTACAAGTAATACTGGCGATACTTTGGCCTATGCCTCGGTATATGTAGAAGGCACGGCACAAGGCACGATAGCCAACGAAAATGGCGCCTACAACCTAAGCCTTGATCCTGGAGATTATAAGATTGTCTATCAGTACATCGGATACGAAAAACTCGTGCAGGATCTCAGCATTTCTGCCGAAGGAATGGTCAATGACATCGTACTACAAGAGAGCGCTTATGTGATCAATGATGTCGTCATCGCAGCAGATGCCGAAGATCCAGCCTATGCTATTATGCGTAAAACGATTAAAAATCGTGATAAAAATCAGAATCTCATCCAGTCTTACACTGCCAATGTATATGTCAAAGGAAATGTCAAAATGCTCGATGCACCTGAGAGTCTTTTTGGCCAAGAGATCGGTAATCTTGATGGGATATTAGATGACTCCACACGCCAAGGAATCCTTTATCTGTCCGAGTCTCAGTCTAAGATCACCTTTGAAAGGCCTGATAATATCAAGGAAGAAATGTATAGCTCGGTAGTGAGTGGTAGTGATAATGGATTGAATGCTAATCAGTTTGGCAATGCTCGTTTTGATTTCTATGAAGAGTATCAAGAGTTCGAAAGAAGCATGTTGACGCCTCTTGCAGATAATGCGATGAGCTATTACAGATTTCGATTAGAAGGTACGACCTATGATTCGGATGGACAATTGGTCAATAAGATCAAGGTGATGCCTAAGTCGGATTATCAGCCCTTGTTTTTCGGTATGATCTATATCTATGAAGATACTTGGAGCTTACATAGTGTAGATCTCAATTTTACGGGTAGATCGGTCAAGCTCAAGTTTTTTGATACCATATCTATTCAGCAAATATTTGTTCCGGTCAATGGTTTTGAAGGGCTTCCTTTGATGTCTCAGACTATGGAGTTTGGAGCAGGGATGTTTGGTTTTGAGTTTGGTGGTGTGTTTAATTATATATTTTCTGATTATACCCTCAATCCTGAAATTGAAAAAGGCACCTTCACCTCCGAATCTTTTAGAATGACGGATGATGCTGTCGTGAGAGATAGTGCTTTTTGGGAAGATGTAAGACCAATCCCATTGACGGCCGAAGAGAAAATCGATTATGTACGCAAAGATTCTCTCAAGCAAATCTGGGAATCCAAACCTTATCTAGATTCATTGGATCGCGCCAATAATAAATTTAAGTGGTCAGATGTATTGTTCGGTTATGATTATGATAATACGTATCAAAAAAGGCATTTTACTTATAGAAGTCCTTTGAGCAGCTATCAATTTAATGCGGTAGAAGGTCATGCTTTAGATATCGCTTTTGAGGCGAGATTATATGATAGCACAGAGAATAAACAATTGAAGATTAACCCTTTGATTAGATACGGATTTTCGGATAAGCAATTGAAGGCTTCGCTTAATTTTAGATACAGATTTGATAGACGTAATCGTGGGTTTTTGTATTTCGGTGGTGGACGAGAATATGCACAACTGAATAAGACGAATCCAGTGATGACCAATATCAATACGCAGTATAGTTTGTTTTCCAAAACAAATTTGCTACATCTATATGATAAGCGATATCTCAAATTGAATGTCACTAAAGAAGTGAAGAATGGATTATATGTGAGGCCTTTTATCAATTACGAACAACGAAGACCCTTGTCTAATAATTCTGATTACAGTTGGGGAGGGGAGTCAGGTGACATTTATCGACCTAATAATATCATCGGTAAAGATGGCTATGAAAGAGAATATACTTTGCAAGCGCATGATGCATTACTTGCTGGTGTAAGATTAACTTGGTATCCTGGACAGAAGTATATGACTTTTCCAGATTTTAAAAGCAGAATACAAAGCGGTCTGCCCAAATTTCAGTTGGAATATAGTAGAGGTTTGGCGGATGTTTCTTTTGATAAGTTACATCTCAAGATTTGGGACAGAACAGTCAACGCTAAGCTCTTTGGATATAGTGCCTACTCGATTGAAGGCGGTATGTTTTTGTCTGACGAAGCGGTGGGCATTCCTGACCAATTTCATTTTAGAGGAAACGAAACTTTCATCAATTTTGAAAGAGATAATATAGGTAGTTTTAAATTGATGCCACAGTATGTGTATAGTACGATCGAGAGTTATGCAGCTGGATTTTTTGAGCACCATTTTGATGGCTATATACTAGATAGAGTTCCGCTATTTAGAAATGTAGGAGCTAAATTAGTAGCTGGTGGTAATATCATGGCATACAAAGATCAATATTACTACGAATACTCTGTAGGTTTAGAAGGAATAAGTATAGGATTGTTTACTTTATTCAGAATGGATTATGCTTGGGCCAAAGATAAAAATGGATTTAGTGACCATGGTTTTATGATAGGATTGAGTCAGTTGTTTGAATAGATTTTTTTCATTTAAAAAAAATAAATTCCAAATTTCAAACTCTAAATTCCAAAAAAAAGTAAATTCCAAATTCCAAAAAAAGTAACTCTAAATTCTAAACTCTAAATTCTAAATTTCAAATTCCAAGAGCTCAGTCTTTTGTCAATAATTTATAAAACGGGTAAAGAGTTTAATGCTTAAAATGCAAGCATCACTCTATTACTCAAAAAGCCACATGTCATCGTCTAGTAATGCACCATTTTGTCTTACGACCGCTTCATTTACTTGATCTAAGTTGAATTCAAATTCTGAAATAGGGTATGGGTACCTTCTCGGTACAATATTGCTAGGGTTATTATCTGACGGAAAGAATGCGGTGGACGCTAAAGCAGGATATCCAGTTCTTCGATAATTGTTCCATGTTTGAATATGATTGTATCCATAATAGGCTTTGTATGATTCGAGCATAATGAGTTGAAGTGCATCTTCAAAGTCACTGTTTTCTGGAATGAATGAGTTTGAATTGATATAGTTTTCCGCCTCATTAGTAAGTCCTGTTACCACTTCGAAATTAGAGCGTAAGGCTTCTTTGAGAGCTTGAGTTACACTTTCATAACTATTACCCATTCTTAATAAAACTTCTGCTTCTATAAATTTTAATTCTGTAAACGAAAATAGAGGAATCGTGGAATCTTCTTGAGTCCATGTGAGAAAAGATTCTCCCATAAATGAATTTTCACCATTAATAGAAGTTGTGAAATTTGGTTTTCTTGGATCGAGAAAAATAGAATTAAAAAAAAATGCTCCGGTGCGAAATGTTCTTGGTCTTTCGAAGCCAAATTTGAATAAAGGATTTTGAAAATCAATCCTAAATTTAAAATTGGCTTGTTCATTAATTGAGTTGAAAGATTGAGTCGTCACGATTTCCAGAATTTCCGAATACAGAGAAGGCTTTCTCTTACTCATGTTAAGAAGGTGTCGTGCTTTGAGTCCAAAAGCTAACTTTTTCCAGTTAAGCATATTGCCATTATATATTTCGTCGGCATCAGATAAGAAGTCATCGTTAGTGCTATTACCAATGAGGGCAATCGCTTCGTCTAGAAGTTGAATCAGACGCTCATATACTTCTTCTTGGGTATCATATTTTGGTGTCAGGTTTTCACCTTTTAGTAGCGCTTCACTCATGGGTATATCTCCAAATAAATTTGTCAATGTACCATACTCATGCGCTATTAATATATTAGCAATGGCTTCGAGATTAGAATTCGATTCATTTTGAGCAAGATTTTTCATTTCTTGCAAATTGACCAAGCTGCCACCATAAAATGCATTATTCCATGCATTATTGAAAGTTCCTTGATCGAAGCGATAATTTGTAAACGTCAATACGGTTTGATCACCTTCTTCTAGGTATTGCATGAGGTGTGCTGTAGATCTTCCGGCTATAGCGGATTGATTGAACACTACTTGACCTATGTTACCTCTTAACAGCTCTATTGCGTTAATATCTCGTAGCGTACCATTAATTTGGGATTCGTCATTGAGATCGCATGAAGTGAAAATAGATAGACTTATGAAGAACGCGAATATTATTATATTTTTTAGCATGATCGTTTTATTTTGAAAGTGCTACAGAATTAAAAAGATACATCGAGTACAAGTCCAATTTGCTTTGTTCCAGGATTATTAAAATATTCTAATCCTCTTGAATTAGCATTTCCTAGAAGATTAGTTTCTGGATCTATTCCCGGAAAATCTGTGATCACTAATAGATTGTTTGCAAAGACACCTAATGAGAAATTAGAAAACAAATCACTTTTCAGTACATCCTTAAAATTATAATTGATAGCAATGTTGCGTAATCGTACCCAACTGGCATCGTAGATAGATAAAGAAGAAAGACCACCAAATCCATATCTTTGACGATAGAACCTATTGTTGTCACCAGATGCAGGTGCTAATTCTGCTTCAATATTGTTGACTCCTCCTACAGTATTGACCCCTTCAAATAAAACAGTTTGCCCAACTTCAGATGCGGCCTGTTCCGAACGGCCGAAGTAATCTAAAACGCCGCAAGTGCCGCACCAAACGTCTCCACCAGATTTAATATCTACATTGGCAGAAATACTTAGTTTGTCGAATAAGGTGAATTGATTATTAATGTACATAGTCCAGTCAGGATTTGGATCACCTATTATTAAGTCATTTTCGCTTAAGGGAAAGCCATCAAAATCAATTACTATCTGCTGATTTTCGTTTCTGAGAAATCCTGTTCCCACAATAACACCGTAAGCCTCATCTACAATCGCTTCAGTTCTCGTTAGAGAAAACCCACTTTGAATTATTGGGTTGTTATTTTCTGTAGTACCTATGACGATATTATTGTTTTTGTTAAATGCTAAAGATAAATTCCAATCGTATTTTTTACTGTCTACTATTTTTGCATTGATGGCTATTTCAAAACCAACATTTTCTGTCTCTCCTATATTGTCGAAAATAGATTGTATTCCTGAGGTTGAGGCCGTTTCTTTATTTACAATCAATCCAGTAGAAGATTCTCTATACACCAAAAAGCCTAATTTGTATTTTTCATCATTGAACAATAAATCTATCCCCATGTCTATGGCCGCTGTGGATTCGGCAATCAAGTTATTGTTCACTCCCGTATTGATCAGCTGAGGACTATTGGTCGTATTTGCTGATATAAATCCATCACCACTTATACTATTGTCAGGGGAAAATGTACTAAAGGTATTTCCTATTGAGAAGTCATTGCCAAATCGACCAAATGATCCATGTAATAAGATGTTTGAGACATTTGATTCTAGGCTATTATTTTGGATAAGCTTGACACCTATTCCTATTCCATAAGACAGAAATCCATTGGTCGATTTTCCGAATTTATTGGATTGGTCTTGTCTTATACTAGCATCTACAAAAATGAAATCATTATATGCAGCATCGAAAGCTAGCATAGCTCCAAATCTTTTTCTATCTATGACATCACTGGTGCTATTAAGATTAGTTCCATTAGAAAGCGAAACATCATTTGGAAGGATCAAGGCATTGGCGGTCCTAGTGTCTAAGCTTCTACTTATAGTATT
>CALBEE010000014.1 GCA_937927575.1 uncultured Saprospiraceae bacterium
AAAGGTGAGATGCAAGCTAGGAATAAGGGAGCCTTTGTTTCGATGGAGCAAGGACAAGTATTGGCTTTCTCACTTAACCGATTGCAAGATAGAGGCAAGTTCTTCGTAGAAGCTGGAGATCAGATATATAAAGGTCAAGTGATAGGTGAGAATAGTAGAGATAATGATTTAGATATCAATGTGATAAAGGGTAAGCAATTGACGAATATGCGTAAATCAGGAAGTGATGCAGCGGTGAATATTGCTCCTAAGATTCAGTTTTCTTTGGAAGAAGCGATGGAGTATATTAGAGAAGATGAGTTGCTTGAAGTAACTCCTTCTAGTATACGTATGAGAAAAATGAATAAGAGGTAAAGAATTGTAATGTGTTGAATACATATCGACTGGATTACTATAATAAACTAAAGGGATGAGGCAGTGGCTTTATCCCTTTTTTAATGGCTAAGGGACAAGGATTAAAGATCTATACTTCCTTAACGTTTTCTAGGATCTGGCTTCAAGGCTAAAATCGCCATTAGTCGGTTATTTCTTAACTACTATCTAGATACTACGGAACTAAACCTGTACAATTCTTACTTTTAAACTATAGAACTACTTGTAAATACTTATGATTAAGAGACTGAAGAATATGCTAGGGATAGAGAGTGTCAAAGTCGAACTCGAAATACCTCAAGAAATAGAGAAGAAAGATCAGAATATCAAAGGAGAAATTATTCTTACTACTCAGTCTGATGCAGAAGTAGAGTCTATATCGATTAAGTTGATAGAAAAATATACTCGAGGTAGAAAAGAAAGTAAACTTATTGATGAGTATGTAATTTCTAAGATATTGGTTAACGAAAGAGTCAATATCTCTAAGGATGAAGTCATTAAACTACCTTTTGATCTACCTTTTAAGATTGTTAAATCACCAATGGATGAGTTGCAAGACAATAACTTTTTCAACGGATTAATCGTAGGATTAGCTAAGAAACTTAAAGGTGTAAAATCAGAATATCGAATCTTAGCCGAAGTCAATATAAAAGGTACCGCATTACAACCATTTGCTGAGAAAGGTCTGTATTTTAGGTAGTGTTATTCATTCGAGTCCCAAGGATGTTATTTTAAGTAAAAAAGACTATATTTGCCGCCGCTAACGACGTATCCCTGAGATCGTCCATTTGGTAACACTTAAATAACAACACATTATGCCTACGTACATGACACAAGAGAAGATGGATGAAATCTTCGCTGAGTACGGTGGAAGTGCTAAAAACACGGGTTCAACTGAGGGCCAAGCTGCACTATTCACATTTAGAATCAAAGAACTTTCTGCACACCTTCAAAAAAACCATAAAGATCACTCTTCTAGAAGAGCGTTGCTTACATTGGTAGGTAAAAGAAAGAGAATGTTAGACTATCTAGCGAAGAAAGACATTCAAAAATATAGAGATCTCATCGTAAAACTTGGGATCAGAAAGTAGGCTTCGGCTTATTTCAATGAAATTAAAAGGCATCTTCATCATTGGAGATGCCTTTTTTGTAATAGAGCACATAGTAGGTTACATAGAACAAATAGATTACATATTATTATAATCAGTGATATATAATGTTATTTTTGTGCTCAATAAGGTTAATAGAAGCCTTATCGATAGATATTCAAGATAAAATAATGCTCTAATAGTAGCGATATCATGTTTTCTATCCGAAAGGATTCATTTGAATTCTTTCAACCTATATTGAAAAGACACATATTCGAAATTATATTAAAATTTCTAGAGGTCTTTTGTAATGCGGGTTTGGCATCATTTTATACTTCATCACGAAGCGTCTTTTAATACAGCATTCAGCTGTTACTATAAATATGATCTAAGCAGAAGACTTTACAAAAGTTCTAGGTTACACAAACACAATTCAAACAACTATGGGTAAAAAAATACCTACTTCTGTTTCATTCAATTTACCTGATGGTAAAGAAGTAACAATCGAAACAGGAAAACTAGCTACACAGGCACATGGCTCTGTAGTAGTTAGAATCGATGACACTATGATACTAGCCACTATAGTATCAGCACACGAACCAAGAGAAGGAGCCAACTTTTTCCCTCTATCTGTAGATTATCAAGAGAAATATGCCGCAGTAGGGCGTATTCCTGGTAACTTCTTTAGAAGAGAGACTAGGTTAAATGATTACGAGATCCTTATCTCGAGATTGGTCGATAGAGCGATTAGACCACTGTTTCCAGATGGATACATGCATGATACGCAAGTGATCTTGACCTTACATTCTGCTGATCAAAAAAATCTGCCAGATGCATATGCGGCATTAGCAGCTTCTGCAGCGATTGTAGTATCAGATATCAATTGGAATGGACCTATCTCTGAAGTAAGAGTAGCAAAGATTAATGGAGAATATGTTGTAAACCCAGAAAGAGAAGCACTAGAAGGTGCTGAATTAGAAATCATTGTAGCTGCCACATTAGATAATGTGATGATGGTAGAAGGTGAAGCCAACGAATGTCAAGAGGCTGATCTTATAGAAGCCATCAAAGTGGGCCACGAAGCTATAAAAGTACAATGTCAAGCTCAACTCGATCTTGCACAACTAGTCGGCGAAGCAGCAACGGTAAAAAGAGAACTGCCAGAAGCACCATCTAGTGATGAAGCAATGGCTTTAGTAAAAGCATTAACTACAGATAAAATAATTGCTGTAGCTAAAGGCGCTATGGATAAAGTGACTCGTAAAAATGCACTTAAAGAAATTAAAACTGAACTCAAAGAAGCTGCAGCTGAAAAAGGTGAAGAGTGGATGGCTGAGCATGGTAGCTTTGTGAGTGGATATTTTGATAAGCATAAAAAAGAGACACTTAGAGAAGTCGTAATGTCTGAGAAAATTAGACTAGACGGAAGAGCAACAGATCAGGTAAGACCAATATGGACAGAGGTAGATTATTTGCCTTCAGCTCACGGTTCTGCCATCTTTAACAGAGGTGAAACTCAGGCTTTAGCTTCATTGACCTTAGGTACTAAGTTAGATAAGAAGATGGAAGATACGGCGCTCGAACAGACGTATGAGAAGTTCATGTTGCACTATAATTTCCCTGCCTTATCTGTTGGTGAGATTAAGCCAATGAGAGGTCCAGGCCGAAGAGAAGTCGGTCATGCTAATCTTGCAGGAAGATCACTGAAAAAAGTACTTCCAGAAGATAGTCCTTATACGATCAGAATCGTTTCAGATATACTTGAGTCTAATGGTAGTTCATCTATGGCTACGGTTTGTGCCGGTTCTTTAGCGCTAATGGATGCGGGTATTAATATTAAGTCACCAGTATCAGGTATTGCTATGGGTATGATCTCGGATGGTACCCGTAATATTATTCTCTCTGACATATTAGGAGATGAAGATGCACTTGGTGATATGGATTTTAAAGTGACAGGTACTGAAAAAGGTATCACAGCATGTCAGATGGATATCAAAGTAGACGGTCTTCCATATGAGACATTAACTGCGGCTTTAGATCAAGCTAAAGAGGGTAGACTTCATATTCTAGGTGAGATGGCGAAAACTATTTCATCTGCAAACGATGATCTTAAGCCACATGCTCCAAGAATGGTAGAGTTAATTATCGATAAGAGCTTTATCGGTGCGGTAATCGGACCTGGAGGAAAAGTAATCCAAGAGATGCAAGCCTCAACAGGTACTGTGATCAATATCGAAGAAGTAGATGATAAAGGTGTGGTTTCTATCGCTAGTACTGATGCGGAAGGATTGAAATCTGCTAAAGAGCAAATTGAGAAAATTACTTTTGTTCCTTCTGTAGGAGATGAGTATGATGCGGTGGTAGACTCTATTATGCCTTATGGTGCTTTCGTGAAATTTGGATCTAAATCTGGTCTTCTTCACGTATCAGAGATCGCTTGGGAAAGAGTAGAAAACGTAGCGGACGTACTTAAAGAAGGTGAGCCTGTGAAAGTAAAAATTATCGGAATCGATGAAAGATCTGGTAAGATGAGACTTTCTAGAAAAGTGCTTTTACCTAAGCCAGAACGTTCATAATTGAAATACATGCTTTATCAGTAAAGTATTGAAAATATAAGGGCTTCTCACATTGTGGGAGGCCCTTTTCTATAGTAACTTGATTGGGCAAAATTTGTATAATTTTTTTTAATATTATATTTATGATGCAGGGCTTGTCTTTATTAATGAATTAGAAACCAATATTATGAAAACCCTTTTTACAATTGCTTTGACCTTCGGCTTATTTAATTTAACGCTTGGCCAAATGATTGACGCAGAGATTATCACGCCATCTTGTTTTGGCGACGATAATGGAGCTATTAATATCAGCTTTAATGCTGGGGTTCCTCCTTACGAATATCAATGGAGTAACGGAGCTAATACTGAAGATATAGATGGACTGACGGCAGGGTTTTATTCACTTACCATCACGGATAATCAAGATCAAAATTTTATAGGAGAATGGGATATCTTTGAATACGAACCTATTGAATTAGAAATATTTTATCAAGATGTGATCTGTCACCCTAATAATGGACCAGGAGAAGTATTTATAGAAGTACAAGCTTTTGGTGGTACAGATAACTTTACTTATCTCTGGAGTGGTCCAGGAGTAGATGGATCTATGGAGCAATTTTTTACTGAATTAGAAGGAGGTAACTATATGGTTACTGCAACTGATTCAAATGGATGTAGCGAAATCGCTGAGGTTATAGTTGAAATTCCTGAAGAAATCATTGTCAATGCAATTGTGACCGATATTAATTGTATGCAAGGCCAATCTGAATTGGGGTCTATTGAACTGAGTATTGAAGGAGGTATTCCGCCATATGATATTTTTTGGCTGGGTGCGCTATCTGACCCAATAGGACCAAATCAGTTTGATTTAGTAGCAGGTGAATATTCCGTAATGATTACAGATGGAAATGGATGTCTTGTAGATACTTTCTTTACGATTTCTGGTCCTGATCCGCTCGAGATAAATGCTACAACATTAGACGTTGGTTGTAATGCTGGAAATATAATCTTTGGAGCCATCGAGTTGAATGTTACTGGCGGTGAACCACCATATAATTATAATTGGTCTGGAAATAATGTAGATCCAAATGCTTCAGGGCAAGGAGATTTATTGGATGGTACGTATTGGGTTACTGTAACAGACAGTCAATTTTGTCAATCTGCCGAACTTGAAATGGTGGTAAACACTCAATCGCTAGAATCTCCAAATCTGTGCTTAATAACGAATGATAATCCTAACGGTTATAATACGGTGTATTGGGAAGATCCGATTAATGTTGCAGGAGTAGATCATTATAATATTTACCGAGAAGGTACCTCAGTGGGTCAATTTGAATTAATAGGTACTGTTGATTTTTCTCCGGATAATGAATTCTTTGATACGGACGCTAACTCAACTCAACAAGCCTATAGATATTATGTGACAGCAGCCAATGCTTGTGGACACGAATCTCCACCTAGTGCTATCCATAAAACCATTCACCTCACAATTAATCAAGGATCTTTTGGTAATATGAATTTGATTTGGGACCAATACGATGGTGTTTCTTATGATCAAGTGGTTATTTATAGAGGTGAGACTCCAGAGACTTTAGAGGAATATGTTTCTCTACCTGGAAATGTTTTCTCATATACAGACTCTGATGCATTGAGTGGCGATGCATATTATCAGATAGTAATTACCACTACAGTAGATTGTAATACAAGTGTTGAAGAAGCACAAAAATTAATATTTGAATTAAAATCTAACGTAGCGGGCTTTATTGTAAATAGCATTGAAAATTTGGATTGGTTGTCTGAAATTTATCCTAATCCATTTAATGAATTCTTATCCGTGACTATAGATAGAAAAGCCTTGCTAGAAGTATTTGATGCTCAAGGAAATAGCATTTCTAAAATTAATTTGATAGAAGGTCTTAATTCAATACCTACTGTAGATTTTCCTCTAGGAATATACTTTATGAGGTTGACATCAAATGGAGAATCCGCTGTTTGGAGAGCCATTAAAAGCTATTAGATTTTTGCAAAATGATGTACACGTACAGTCTTTAGTACCAAAATTGACATTCATTAGAACTATTCATGCATAATAGTTGTAAGTAATATATAATCCTGTCAATACCTTAATATGCGTCAACTAAAGATCACCAAGCGAATTACGGTCAGAGAAAGTGTAGCTCTGGATAAATATCTAAATGATATTAGTAAGATAGATATGCTTACTGGTAATCGAGAAGCAGAATTAGCTGTTTTAATCAGAGAAGGTAATCAAGAAGCTTTAGAAGAATTGACTAGTGCTAATCTTCGATTTGTAGTATCTGTAGCAAAGCAATACCAAAATCAAGGTTTATCACTTCCAGACTTAATTAATGAAGGAAATGTAGGTCTGCTTAAGGCGGCAAAAAGATTTGATGAAACCAAAGGTTTTAAATTTATCTCTTATGCAGTTTGGTGGATTAGACAATCTATACTGGCAGCTATAGTAGAGTATAGTAGATTAGTAAGATTACCGATCAATAAGGTAAATACCTATAATAAGTTAAATGCAGCCGTTACGAATTTCAATCAAGAATTTGAAAGAGAACCTTCCGAAGCGGAATTGGCTGATCTATTAGATATTAAAGAAGAAGAAGTCGCCAAGATGATGTCTGGAGGCAGAAGGCACTTATCTACAGACGCACCAGTAGCTGACGATAGCGAAGCGACTATGTTGGATCTCTTTGTAGACGATGAAGATGGGCGTCCTGATATGTCACTTATGGATGAGTCTTTACAAAAAGAAATAGCCATGGGCTTATCTCAACTCTCTCCTCGTGAAGTAGAGGTATTATCTTCTTGTTATGGATTGAATGGTAAGACAGCAGCTACTCTTGAGGAGATAGGTGATATGTATGGCTTAACAAGGGAAAGAGTACGGCAAATTAGAGAAAGAGCAATAAGAAGACTTCGTAAGTCAGTCAATAAGAATGCCCTTAAAAGTTACTTAGGATAGACAGGCTTGCTTGCGCAGCAAAAGTGCATATCGGAAAAGTCACTAAGCCGTTTAGCATAAACTAATTTGATACTTCAAATATCACAGTCCACATCAAATATGTGTCCCTTCGAAGGGTCTACAGGGATGATTTACGCTAATTGCATTTCATATGCTCTTATTACTCTAAAATGAATCTTTTCCAATGCGTTTCGGAAAAATCCATGAAGCATTTAGTATCAAACCAAGCAGAAACTTTAATAGGCACAGTACACATCAGGTATGTGTCCCTTTGAAGGGACTTCAGGGATGACTTTTACTAAATTGTTGACAGATACTCTTGTTTTGTTCAAATCAATCGCTTCGAATGCGTATTGGAAAAACCCAAGAAGCGTTTAGCATAGAACCAAGTGGAAACTTTAATAGTCATGGTACACATCAAATATGTGTCCCTTTGAAGGGACTACAGGGATGATTTACGCTAATTGCAGACAAATACTCGCTTGATTACTTCATATATTTAAGTACAATTACACATTACATTCTATTTTAATACATTTACTCCTAGAACATTAGGGGGCATTAACTGTTTATGTCCTATATTCACGTTTCAACTATAATAACATGAGTGTTTTTGATTTAGCAAGAGTAGTAGTATATCGTTTTCACGAAAAAGGATTGGAGTTTTTCTTGATCAATGCTGATCTCGATGAAGATCCTGAGGCATGGAAAATTCCAAACGGTGAAATGCAAGGTGATATAGCGAAATATGCACACCATGGCATTATGCTAGATCATACCAATAGTGACGCCCAACCTGCAGCACGCACTATAGCCATAGAAGGTGATTGGCATGATATCCCATCTATTAGAGGTATTATAAAGCATGATGTGAAGCGAGTAAAGCGTAAAATCAAACAAGTAGTCCCTACATCTGATAAAGGAGCCTTCGTAAGTTTTAAGGATACGGTAAAGAAAGTAATGCCAGAAGAATATGCGGTGTTGAAGGAAATCAAGGATATTATCGTTGATCGCAATTCGATCATCAATATGTAGATTACCTTAATCTTATTAAATACTAATTAGCGTATTTCTCACTCTAACTCTCTATCTAGTTAGACCTTCTTTTCATATTTATATTTTTATCATAAGTTATTACGCCCGTTGTAATCAGAGCTGTATTTTTACATCAATTAAAGATGGATTATAATTTCAGCTATTAAACTTCTCAACGGTGAACGCACTTAAAGACACAGACTTCAATTTCGACGGACAAATTTCGGTATACAACGGAAAAGTAAGAGACGTTTATAAAGTCAAAGATAAATTAGTGATGGTAGCAACTGATCGAATTTCAGCATTTGATCATATATTACCGAGAGCCATCCCCTACAAAGGACAGGTACTTAATCAAATTGCTACACACTTTCTAGAGGCCACTAAGGATATAGTTCCCAATTGGTTAGAAGCGATTCCAGACCCTAGTGTTGCCATAGGTAAAGCATGCGAACCGATAAAATTAGAGATGGTGATCAGAGGTTATTTAGCAGGTCATGCATGGAGAACGTATAAAGCTGGTGGAAGAGAATTGTGCGGTGTTTTGCTTCCAGATGGACTTAAGCAAAACGATCGACTCCCAGAACCAATAATTACACCTGCCACAAAAGCTGAAGAAGGTCATGATGAAGATATAGCGGCGATCGATATATTACGTCAAGGTATTGTAAGTCATGATCAATGGTCTATTCTGTGTAATTATACCCGAGCATTGTTTCAAAGAGGAACAGAAATGGCTGCAGAGCGTGGTTTGATATTAGTTGATACTAAATATGAGTTTGGCATCTATGATGGTAAAATCATATTGATCGATGAAATTCATACACCGGATAGTTCAAGGTATTTTTATCTCGACGGTTATCAATCAAGACAAGATAGAGATGAAGAACAAGTACAGCTCTCTAAAGAGTTTGTAAGAGAATGGCTAATGGCGAATAACTTTCAAGGTCTTGATGGTCAAACTATGCCAGAGATGCCAGACGAATTTGTAGATGAAATAACCGAACGATACATTTCATTATACGAGATGATTACGGGTAAGTCTTTTGAGCGAACCGACAATTCAGACACAAGAAATAGAATATTAAATAATGTGAATGGCTATTTCTAATTTAAAATATTCTATAAGAAAAATTGCTCTAAGCGATAATGAAAGAGTAAAAGATATCATCCTCTCTGTAATGGCAGATTACGGTTGCATAGGAGAAGGGTATAGTAGTAGTGATCCAGAAGTCTATGCTATGTATGAAGAATATACCAATGAACATTCTGCTTTTTTTGTAGTAGAAAATGAAATGGGTAAAGTATTGGGTTGTGGAGGTATCGGTCCTCTCTCGGGAGGAGATGAATCTATTTGCGAACTGAAGAAAATGTACTTTCTTGATGAACTCAGAGGATTGGGCTTTGGCCAAGTAATGATTGATACTTGTTTAGAAGCTGCTGTACATTGTGGCTATACAAAATGTTATTTAGAAACTCTCGAAGCGATGGAAGCTGCCAATCATCTTTATCATAAAAATGGTTTTATAAAATTGACTAAGCCACTGGGAGCTACAGGCCATAGCGGATGTGATGCCTATTTTATGAAAACGCTAAACTAACTAAGGTAAAATACTTCAAAGGTTACTCTAAAATCTGATGAGTAGTTTTTGATCAATTTTCAGTAACTTGGTTTTAATAAAATCCTGTTACTTATGAAATTCTCGTTTTATTTTTTCAGCTTTTTACTCGTTATTAATACTTATGGACAGAGCGTTATACTGCTTGAAGAAGATACCGTTTCTTTGTCATTAATGGATGTGGATATATCAAATCAGTTTATTGATTTTCCTCTTGATTTGTATTACAGTAATAATACAGAAGACTCGATTAATGTAAATTGGAGAAGAGAATTTGGTGGAAATTGTCCTACTGAGTGGGATGTTTTTTCCGCGGATCAACTGCTAAGTTATGTTCCCCAAATCAATGAATCACAAGTGCCTCTTCCTATGGCTCCTTCAGATTCTGATTTTGTAATTAGACAATCTTTTATGCCGAGAATGACAGATGGATGTTGTGATATTAAAATGATATTTTCCTTAGAAGGGGCTCCGGATAATCCTATAGATACAGGATATTATAGAATTGAGATCAACGCTGATGGCTGTTTGACTACCTCATTAACTGGTACAGTGATAGACGAAGTCTCATTATTTCCAAACCCTTGTATCAATCATCTATATCTACAAAGTGAATTGGTCATTAAACGGGTAGAAATATCAGATTTAAGTGGTAAGATACATTATTCAAACACCCAAAAAGAATGGTCTCAAATTGATGTTTCATCCCTAGCTACCGGATTATACGTTTGTAAAATGATTGGGAAAAACAGCCAGTATTGGATTGAAAAGTTCTACAAGTTATAAGACTATGTTGTCCTTCTAATGTTATAAATCGATGAAGTGTATGATGATCTTATCTGGCTACACATAAAACACGGTACAATCCCTAAACTTTCTTACTTTTGCGCCCTTAAATCGTATATACTATGATCAGTGCAAACAACGTATCTCTTCAATATGGAAAGAGAGTTCTTTTTGATGAGGTTAATATTACTTTTTCCGGCAACAACTGTTTTGGTGTCATTGGCGCTAATGGTGCAGGGAAGTCTACTTTTCTTAAGATCTTATCAGGAGATATAGAGCCTAACCAAGGTAATGTTACCTTAGAAAAAGGTAAGCGTATGGCTGTCCTAAAGCAAGATCACTTTAAGTATGACGATGAGACCGTTTTGCATACCGTAATGATGGGCCATGAGAAGCTATACAGTATCATGAAGGAGAAGGATGCTATTTATATGAAGGAGGATTTTTCAGATGAAGACGGTGTAAAAGCAGGTCAACTTGAAGAAGAATTTGCCGAGATGGATGGATGGTCTGCAGAAGCCAATGCAGCGGCTTTGTTAAGTGGTATTGGTATTTCAGAAGACCAACATCATAAGTTGGTAAAAGATCTCGATGGTAACCAAAAGGTTCGAGTACTACTTGCTCAAGCTTTATTTGGAGAGCCAGATATTTTGATTCTAGATGAGCCGACTAATGATTTAGATCTGAAAACGATCACTTGGTTAGAAGACTTCTTATTAGATTTTAAAAATACTGTAATTGTAGTTTCTCACGATAGACACTTTTTAGATACTGTCTGTACGCACACGGTAGATATAGATTTTAGTAAGATTAATATGTATACTGGAAATTATACTTTCTGGTATGAATCTTCTCAATTGGCATTAAAACAAAAGTTAGCCGCGAATAAGAAAGCCGAGGAGAAGAAAACTGAATTACAAGCCTTTATCGATCGATTCTCTGCGAATGCAAGTAAGTCCAAGCAAGCCACTGCTCGTAAGAAGATGTTAGATAAGATCAATGTAGAAGATATCAAGCCTTCTAGTCGAAAATACCCAGGGATTATTTTTACCCAAGGAAGAGAAGCTGGAAAGCAAATTTTATCTGTCAATAATCTAGCCTATGTTAATGGAGAAGGGGAGACACTATTCAAAGATTTAAGTTTTAATGTTGAAAAAGGAGATAAGATTGCTGTCCTTGCAGATAATAGTTTAGCGTCTACTGCTTTCCATCAGATATTGAACGGTGAGTTGGAAGCTACTACAGGAAGTTTTGAATTTGGACAGACCATCACTACTGCATATCTACCAAATGAAAATGAAGAATACTTTGATGGTTCTGATACATTGATGGATTGGTTGAGACAATACTCTGAGAATAAAGATGAAATGTTTATTAGAGGCTTCTTAGGAAAAATGCTCTTTTCTGGAGAAGAAGTTCTGAAAAAATCTGATGTGCTTTCCGGAGGAGAAAAAGTGAGATGTATGTTATCTAGAATGATGATGGCTTCTGCCAATGTTTTGATGTTAGATGAACCTACCAATCACTTAGATCTCGAAACGATAGAAGCGCTTAATAATTCTATGAAAGATTTTTCTGGTACTTTGATGTTTACTTCTCGTGACCATACCTTTACGCAGACCGTTGCGAATAGAATCGTAGAATTAACACCTAAAGGATTTATTGATAGTCTCAAAAGTTTTGATGAATATATTGTAGACGAAGGTATAGCATCGCAAAAGAAGGCATTACTGTAGTTTATATTTTTTTGAAGTAATTAGAAATAGTCTTTATTTTCAATTGTGTTATAATTTACAAATACTTTATTGCCTAAAAAGTATTTTGATCTGTTGTATTGAATAGCAGCAAGGGTATACCCGTGTATTATAATTTTTTGCCCTAAGTGTTTATTCTGATTTTTCAAAACTTCGCAATAAGTTGGATTGTAATTAGTTTTATTAGTAAAGTTTCTATTTACTTTTATTGAAACCTTCATAGCCATTCCCTAATAAATTGATGATGTATTTCGGGTATTCATTTTTGAATATTTACAACTGCGTATTAATTAATCATCTAAATATATGTGTTATGTTAAAATCAATTAATTTTTCTAAGATTCTATGTACGTGTTTATTATTGGCGTGTTTTGGATTTAATGCAAATTCACAATTAACTATTGTGAATGAAACAGATTGTCAAGTACGAATAAAAACGGCAGAAAGTGACGGATGTGTCGCTTGTAACCCAAGTGATGTACAGTCTTTAGCACCAAATGGAGGTGCTTACACGCACCCTTTTGCAGGTTGTCCAGACCCTTGGCTCGCCGTTAAGTTTAGAGCCGCTACATTAACAGTAGGCGGAGTATCTATAAGCAGCGGTGTATCTTACAATCCAGGTATTATTTGTGGCACAGATGTGGCGGCCACTTGTAATGGTGATGTGATTGATGTATCATGGAGCATTGTTGGAAATACAGGCCAAGTGGTACTTACTAATTAGAAGTTCTAAATACTCGATAGAGTTGAGGTCCAATGTTCTTTTACATTGGGCCTTTTTATTTTTTTTCTGGTCTAAAGTGAGTACAAATAGACGTAAAGCTTCTTATAAGTATAAAGTCACATTTTAAATGTAATTGTTATGAAGCGTTTATTTGATTTTCAGAAACTCACGATATTAATAGTTATAGTCTCAGTATTTACTTCTTGTCAGCAAGATGTTGAATCTCTAGATATCGATGAAGTAAGAGGCATTATCTCTGCACTCCCTGTAGAAGTGGATTTTCCTAATGGTAATTTATATTCTGAGGCCAAATACGAATTGGGACAACGTCTATTTTGGGACCCAATTCTATCTGGACAAAAAGATATTTCATGTGCTACATGTCATCACCCCAGCTTAGGCTATGCGGATGGTAGAGACCTCTCTTCAGGAGTCAATGGCACAGGACTCGGCACGAATAGATCAAACGGAGATATTATTCTTCGCAATGCGCCAACCATACTTAATACAGCTTTTAATGGCATAGGGGAGGATGCGAACTACAATCCTTTGAGCGCTCCAATGTTTTGGGATAGTCGTGCCAATAGCTTAGAAGAGCAAGCGCTCTTACCGATTCTATCACATGATGAAATGAGAGGAACTTTGATCACAGAAGACGCCATTATAGATACTGTTATTTTACGATTACAAGCGATCGCAGATTATCGTGTTCTATTCCAAACAGCATTTGGAAGTGAAATGATAAATGAAGAAAACATAGCTTTTGCACTCGCTAATTTTCAACGTAATATCATAGCTAATAATAGTCCTTTTGATCAGTATATGCGAGGGAATAGTAATGCATTGACTAATCAGCAAATTGAAGGTATGAATCTATTTATAGATGTAGGCTGTGCTAACTGTCATAGTGGTCCAATGTTTTCGGATTATGAATTGCACACGCTGAGCACACCAAATCATCCTTCTGTAATTGACCAAGGTGCTACTGGAAATTTTGATTTTAGAACTCCAACATTAAGGAATCTGAATTTGACAGCTCCGTATATGCATAATGGAGTATTTGATGATTTGCGCGATGTGCTCGATTTTTATGTTGACATTAGAAGAGGAAACGGAAATTCTCAAAATCCTAATGTAGCTGATAATAGTATCGATCAAGATGCACGTGATTTAACGTTGAATAATGGTGACATCAATGCGATAGTTTCGTTTCTGAATTCTTTAAATGATAATGACTTCGATAGAAGTATTCCTCCGTCTGTACCCAGTGGCTTAGCGGTTGGTGGTAATATTAATTAGCGCATTATCCCATGAATCTATAGCTCATAAAGATTCGTGCTCTACTTAAATTCCAAATCCAAAACTTCAATAAAAATATTTACAGAACCTAAAAAATTTTATAACAAAAGCGGTTCTTTCTCATTTGAGAAAGAACCGCTTTTGTATCATTTATTGTTGCAGGTTACTATCCATCATTTCTAAACATATATGGAAATAGTCCCGGGTAATTTTCGTAATAACCTTCAAGCATTATTTCTCCGGAATGTTCAGATAGGTATTGCACAAGTTTGCGAACATCTGTAACTTCAATATTATTTATTTTGGTAATAATATATCCGGGTTCAACATTCGCTTTGCCTACAGTGCTGTTTTGATATACACTTACTACCATGACACCATCAGTGGTATTCTTTGCAAGCTCAGTCGAAGACAAGTCTCTTAATTCAAATCCTAAATCAATAAGTACTTTATCCTTTCTTACCGCCACAAAATCAGTACTATTTAATTTGTTCTTTAAAGTTACTTCAGTGTTTTCGATGGATCCATTTCTTACATAAGTGACATTGATCTTATCACCAGGTCTATGTCGTCCTATTTGCTCCATAAATTCTGATAAAGTATTGGTGCTAACTTCATCAACACTTAATATCACATCACCGCCAATAATACCAGCATCGTATGCCGCACTTCCTCTATTCACAATGGATATATATACACCTGCCACTGAAGGCAAGTTTCTTTCTTCGGCCACTTGATTGGTTACTCTAGATATTTCTACTCCCATCCATCCTCTCTGTACTGCACCAAATTCCATAAGATCTGTGGCTACTTTACGAGCAAGATTAGAGGGCACCGCGAAAGAGAATCCTTCATATGCTCCGCTAGAGGTCATGATAGCCGTATTGATACCTATAAGTTCTCCTTTTGTATTTATAAGTGCACCGCCGCTATTTCCAGGGTTAACCGCAGCATCAGTTTGGATAAATGATTCTATGCCTGCTCTATCTTCAAATACATCGATATTTCTTCCTTTAGCACTTACAATTCCTGCCGTCACCGTACTTTGTAAGCGGAAAGGATTTCCTACCGCTAGTACCCATTCACCGACTTGTAATGAATCACTGTTCCCAAATAGCATGTACGGCATTTCGTCGGCTTCTATTTTCAGCACAGCCATGTCAGTTTGAGTATCTGACCCAACTACCTTAGCGATATATTCTTTATTGTTATTCAATGTGACTTCTACTATGTCTGCACCTTCTATTACATGGTGATTGGTCACAATGTATCCGTCTCTTGATATTACTACACCTGATCCAGTCGAACTACTCAAATCTCTATTGAGCGCGTTGCCGCCTTCTATTTTGGTAAGTGATCTAATGAAAACTACGGCCTCTCTACTATCATTGGCCGCGGAGATAAAGTTGGTTGGAGTCGTAGAAGTGTACAATTGTTTAAATCTTGGAGAAAGATTAATTTCTCTTTCAGCTGCCTGAATGGCTTTACCTTTTTCTACTTCATAAATGATTTGCTCCGGTTGAATCAGTATATGGTACGCTCCCACAGTAAGTGCTGCTGTGATGATCGAAGTACATGTCACTAATAAAAGAAGCTTTGAAGAATTCATAGGCTGTATCTATTTGAAAGTAATGATAAACCATTAACCATGGTATTATATATATAGAATGAGGAATTGACTATCCCTAGTATATGGTCGGAGAACAAAAATAATATATTATAATGAAATATAATGTGTAATACATTGAATATTAGTACATTTTTGGAAAATTAGCCATTTTAGATCTTTTACTCAAGACATTTATAAGCTAATGGCTAAATCCATATATTTGCAATGATCCCATTGGATGAATAGCAGAAATGTAATAATCTAACATGAAACACCTTAAATTTTATAAATATCACGGCACGGCCAACGACTTCATTATGATAGAAGATCGTGATAAAAAAATAGAAAGTTTATTGTCCCAAGATCAAATTGCAACTTGGTGTAGCAGAAGATTTGGTGTCGGAGCAGATGGTTTGATTTTGCTACAGGAGGATGTTAAGACGGATTTTTTTATGAAGTATTACAACTCGGATGGTAAAGCCAGTTCCATGTGTGGTAATGGTGGGAGGTGTATAAGTCAGTTTGCCTATGATTTAGATTGGATTGCTGGCACAAGTATGCAATTTATGGCAGTAGATGGTTTGCACCGAGCGATCATTGATGTAGATAAGGTCTATCTCTCTATGTCTGCGGTGCCTAATGTCTCTAGAGATGATATAGCTTATGTATTGAATACAGGTTCACCGCATTATGTGAGATTCGATGATTTGAGTAAAATCGATATTCATGCAGAAGGAAGAAACATTCGATATAATGATACGTATAGAGAGAAAGGCATTAATGTCAATATAGCAGAGATCAAAGAAGAGCTAGTAAGTATGCAAACGTACGAAAGAGGGGTAGAAGCAGAAACATATTCCTGTGGTACTGGTACTGTGGCTGTCGCCATCGCTAGCTTATTAGATACTAATCAACCCAATGGTCAATACGAAGTACAAATTAACACTAAGGGTGGTCAGCTATCTGTGAGATGTAAAAAGCACGAAGACGCCTTTGTAGATATATACCTTATTGGACCTGCAGTCAGGGTTTTTGAAGGAGTTTTGTCCATCTGAACCCTGTAGTCATGATCAGCTTTCGACTACGAAGGCTTCTTGTTTTTTTCAATCATTTCCATTATCTCCTCATCAGATTTTCCGACGTTGTCTAATAGGAACTGAACGTCATCCCTTAACTGATGATCTGGATATTTCTCTAAGAAAGCATTATACACCTCTTTGGCCATTTCGTTGTTTTTTAATTCATTTTCGATAATGAATCCTTTTAAAAACATAGCAGTAGGTGCTTTTTCATATTGTGGATACTGATCCAATATCCAATCGTACATTGATAATGATTTGCTAAAGGTTCTAAGCGTTCTTGAAACTTCAGTGCCTTTATATAGATATTCTGCAGCTTCTGTTGTGCCAGGATAAGCTAGAGCATAGGCCTCGCAAGCATCTACATAAGATTGCGCTGATTTTCTATTGACTCCGTATTTATCAGGGTCTACGAATACTTCTTCACCCACTTTAGTTAGATATTGCTTTACATCTGATGCTTCTGGATCTCTAGATGATTTTGCTTTTTCGGCCTCATCAGTATCTGCAAATCTATCTATGACACCAGAAAATAGCACATTGGCAGCTTGCTTCTTATTGATAGACTTCATAATCTTTGCCAATTCGAATAACCTATTTTTCGCATTGGGATCGTTTGGATATTCTTTATTCAGTAGCAATAAGTAACTAATCTGCTTTGAAGTAAGATTATTTTTTCTAGAAATGTCAAGCCCGCGTTCTGCTAGTTTCTTGACCATTACTTTATTATCTCTATTAGCCTTGAGTTGCTCTGATATCTCTCCAATTGCTGAAATTGCCTTCTCTTTGGTAGGTTGTAAGTCGTACTGCCTAATACCTTCTGTTAATGCATCTTTTTCGTTGGCTACTTTATCATTTTTACAAGAAGCTAAGAACAATACTGTCGAGAATAGGATTATATATCTAATCATGGGTAGGTCTATTTAATTATCGTAGATTTTGAATATGCAAAAATAGGATTCCGCTCGGATTAATACAATTTTTTACTCATCCTATAAAACAAGGCCTCATACCCGACTTTTTACCCATGAAGAAAAACATATTTTGGTTTAGAAGAGACCTGAGACTCAATGATAATGCAGGCCTTTATCACGCTTTAAGATCTAAACATCCAGTCATTCCTATCTTCATTTTTGATACCGAGATTTTGGATAAATTGCCTAGTAAGGATGCACGGGTAGAATTTATTCATTCAACATTGAATGATTTGGACAAAGAATTAAACCATCTTGGTGCTTCACTTCAGGTATATTATGGGAAGCCCAAAGCTATTTGGAAGCAGTTGCTCAATACGCATTCGATAGAAAACGTATATACCAATCATGATTTTGAGCCCTACGCTATTAAGAGAGATCATGACATTAAGAAGATCTTGAACAAAGAAAATATTGATTTTCACACATTTAAAGATCATGTCATCTTCGAGAAGAATGAAATAACCAAAGCAGATGGATTACCGTATAGCGTTTTTACGCCTTACAAAAGGAAGTGGTTGGCAAAAGTAGATGAGGGAAGGAATGAAGCTGGATTGTCATATTATTTTAAAGCCTATCCTACGGAAAAGTATTTCGATAATTTTTTCAAAGGCTTGAAGAGTAAAACTGTATCATTAAGTGAGATGGGATTTGAATCCTCTGGAATAGAAATTCCTGGAACTGAGGTGGCCCAAGGAATTATCAAAAAGTATGCAGAACAAAGAAATTTTCCTGCTATAAATGGAACGAGTAGATTAGGAATTCATTTTAGATTTGGAACCGTAAGTATTAGAGAAAAAGCACGTAAGGCGCAGCATTTAAGTGATGTTTATTTAAGTGAATTGATCTGGAGAGATTTTTACGCTACCATTCTTCATCATAATCCTCAGGTGGTGACAGAAGCCTACCGACCTAAATATGATCGAATAGAATGGATCAATAATAAGGAGCATTTTGAGGCATGGAAAAAGGGTATGACTGGATATCCTTTAGTCGACGCAGGCATGAGAGAGCTGAATCAAACAGGACATATGCATAATAGGGTTAGAATGCTAGTCGCCAGTTTTTTGACTAAGCATTTATTAATTGATTGGCGTTGGGGTGAAGCTTATTTTGCAGAAAAACTTTTAGATTTTGACCTTGCTAGTAATAATGGTGGCTGGCAGTGGGCTTCAGGTTCAGGGACGGATGCGGCTCCATATTTTAGAATATTTAGTCCTATGGCACAACTTGATAAATTTGATAAACAACGCAAGTATGTCAAGAAGTATATACCAGAATTGGGTACTGATAAATATCCTTCTCCAATCGTTGAACACAAGATGGCAAGAGAAAGATGTCTAGCTACATATAAAAAAGCACTTTCCTAGCAGCGTTTTCGCAGA
>CALBEE010000015.1 GCA_937927575.1 uncultured Saprospiraceae bacterium
TTATGTCGATGTGACATTTGGCGCCGGTGGACATTCCAAATCTATTTTAAGTAACCTTGATGCTAAAGGGCATCTGTATGGTTTTGATCAAGATGAAGATGCTGTAGCTAATATTGAAGCTTCGGATCAGTTTACTTTCATCGCTTCTAACTTTAAGTATCTCGATAGATTTATGAGGTATTATGATAAGTTGGGTAAAGTGGATGGTGTATTAGCTGACCTAGGTGTGTCGTCTCATCAGTTTGATATTCCTGAAAGGGGATTTTCTTACCGATTTGATGCAAGGTTAGATATGCGTATGGATGTAGCTCAAGAGTTTTCAGCTCTGGATCTAATAGCAACGTACAATGAGCAGCAATGGGTAGGTATTCTTAGTGAATACGGTGAAGTGCGAAATTCAAAAACTTTAGCTAAGGCTCTGGTTCAGAATAGACATAAGATCAAAACAACATTCGAATTAAATGCATTGCTCTCAGAGATGAGAATAGGCTTAGAGTATAAATACTTTGCTAAAGTCTATCAAGCAATCCGAATAGAAGTAAATGATGAGATCGGTGTGCTCCGAGACATGTTGAAAGCAGCATTGGAGGTATTGAAGCCAGGAGGCTGGTTGTCGGTAATAAGTTACCACTCATTAGAAGATCGCCAAGTAAAGAATTTTATGAAGAGCGGAAATTTTGAAGGGAAGTTGATTCAAGATGACTACGGAAGAGTAGAGCGTCCATTCAAAGTGAAAACAAAGAAACCGATCTTGCCAAGTGAAGAAGAAATGGTGAGAAATACAAGATCGAAAAGTGCGAAATTAAGAGTAGCGCAAAAGTTGTAAGCTCTTAATAATAAATTGAATAAGAATAACGAGTTGCGGAGCGAGTGGAGGTTTTTTAAAATTTACGCTTTCACTTAATCTTAAACTTAATTAGCTATATAAATGCCGAAGATCCTTAATAAGAAAACTACACTTTATCGATTTAAAGGAATCGAATGGATATTTATGAATTTGCCGTTTGTGTGCTACCTAGCATTATTAGGTATCGTGTATATATATAATGTACACACTACTGAAAAAAATCTCAGGAGAATCGAGGCTCTAGAGAAAGTAGTAAAAGATACAGAGTCAAAATATATGGACCTTCATCAAGAGGTTATGTATGGTAGTACACAATCGCAAATGCAGGACAAAGTAGCTAGTATGGATTTAAAATATACTGGTCAACTACCCAAAAAAATCAAAGTAGATAAAAATAATAAGTCTACTGAGAAATGATTCGGTGGTGGTCTGGAAGAGACTACTGATGGAAAAGAAGAGTGAATTACTTATTAGATTATATATGGTTGTCGGCGCTTTTGCGTTGGTGGCAGTGGTTATATTCTATAGAGTAGTTAAGGTGAATGTCTTTGAAGGAGATAAGTGGAGAAAAAAAGGAAATGTGCATGTCAAATGGAAGCCAATAGAGGCTGACAGAGGTGATATATATGCAATGGATGGAAGCCCTTTGGCTACATCGCAACCGTTCTTTGAAATACGAATGGATCTAAAGGTCATTAAAGACAATTTGTTTAATGGCAAATTAGATTCGCTAGCTTTTAAGCTTAATAAAATGTTTCCTGCTGGAAAATCTAAGGAGCAATGGAAGTCATACTTGAGGAGTAATAGGGGTAAGAAAAACGCTTATTGTCTGATCGCAAAAGATTTGACAATTGCTCAGAAAGAGACGGTGTCTAACTTCCCTATACTACGAAAAAGTAAGTATAAAGGAGGAGCTATGGTAGATAGGTATTTCAAAAGGAGGAAACCTTTCAGAGAATTAGCAAGTAGGACGATAGGAGTGGATAGAGAAAATGCTGACAAGATTGGTTTAGAGGGATATTTTGATAAATTTTTAAAAGGGGCCAATGAAAAGAGGTTGATGAAGTATATCAAACCAGATTGGATCCCAGTTTATGATCCGTCAGAATTTACGCCACAAAGCGGAGATGATGTCTATACTACTATTGATATTGATATTCAAGATATAGCTCATACTGAGTTAGAGTCCGCTTTGGTTCAGTATCAAGCAAAGGCAGGCTCAGTAATTGTGATGGAAGTAGCAACAGGAGCTATAAGAGCAATTACGAATCTTTCTGCTGATGGAAAGGGCAATTATAGGGAATCATACAATCATGCCATAGGAAGATTAAGTGAGCCAGGATCAACTTTTAAATTGGCTACCGCGCTCGCTTTAATGGATGATGGTTACGCTCAGTTAGATACTAAAGTAGATCTTAATAAGGGGCGAATGAAGTTTTATGATCAAACAATGCATGACAGTGAGTGGCATGGAATTGAGACTGCAGATTTGCGTAAAGCTTTTGAAATATCTAGTAATGTAGGGATCGCCAATTTGGCTAATCAGCATTATAATAAAGCAGGAGGAAACACAAAATTTTTGAGAACGCTTAATAAGTTTGGATTACTTGATCCTACTGGAATCGAATTGATTGGTGAAAGAACTCCTTTTGTAAAAGATCCCATAAAAGATAAAAAGAAATGGTCTGGTACGACTATACCATGGATGGCGCATGGCTATGAATTGATGTACACTCCATTGCAAATGCTGAATCTGTATAATACAGTAGCAAACGATGGTAAAATGATGAAGCCTTATTTGGTTTCTAAAATAATGCAAGGTGATAAAGTAATAGAAAATTTTCCGCCTAAAGTAATAAAGAAAAAAATCGCTTCTGCTAATGCAATAAAGGGAGCACAAGATCTACTTGAAGGAGTAGTCATAAGAGGTACAGGAAGGAAATTGCAATCTGAGCATTTTGACTTTGCTGGAAAGACAGGTACAACGCGTATCAACTATGCCAACAAAGACGAAGAGAAAAAGTATAATGCATCCTTTGCAGGGTATTTTCCAGCAAATAATCCTAAGTACTCGATGATGGTTGTTGTCTATGACCCTCAAGGAAAATTTTATGGTGGTACTGTAGCTGGTCCAGTGTTTAGAAATGTGGTTGAAAAAGTACATAATCTAAAATTAGACCTCAATAAAGCGATCAACCAAGGTGGTGAATTAATAGCAGCAGCGAATCTTCCTAAGAGAAGAATAGGATATAAAAAAGATTTTGAAAAAGTATTTGAGCACGTAGGTATCGAATATAATAATAAGTCAAAGTCTAATTGGGTAGCCGTAGATCCATTTGATAATAAAATGCTCATCGATAAGAAGAGTATTAAAAAATCAGAAGTGCCAGATGTCCGTGGGATGGGAGCAAGAGATGCAGTATATGTGTTAGAGAATCTTGGACTCTTAGTAGAGTTGGAAGGTCAAGGCCAAGTAAAAAAACAATCAATACGTCCAGGAGCAAAGGCAACTGAACAAAAAATTAAAATCTATTTGGATTAAAAGCTAAGTAGATGATGAATAAGCAAGACGAAATTGATGGGTGTCAAAAGCTGACAAGTTGGTGTAAAATTTTATATCATTTTCGTTAATGACGATACCCAATAATGAAGAAGAATAAAAAAAAGTTATTTGAAATAATTCCAGATGATATTCAGATCAATGCAGATCATCGTGAACTGGAAGTAGTACAGATAGAAATAGATAGTAGGAGAGTTACCTCTCAAACATTATTTATAGCTATCAAAGGTCATCAAGTGGATGGTCATAAGTATATAGCCAATGCAATACATGCTGGCGCTACTGTGATTGTCCATAATGAAAAGATCAATGTACAAAAAGAGGCAAATGTTGTATTTATTGCGGTCTCTGATACTTCGAAGTATGCTGGACTCATAGCGCACAAGTTCTATGATGATCCATCAGAAAAAACACAGCTCATTGGTGTGACGGGTACAAATGGCAAGACGAGTGTTGTAACACTTCTTTATCAAGCAATGACGAAGATGGGTTATAAAGTAGGATTGATTTCAACTGTTCAAAATAGAATAGGAGATCTCATTATAAATGCTACGCATACTACACCTGATGCCATTAATTTGAATAGACTTTTGGCTGAGATGGTAGAAAGTGGTTGCGACTATGTTTTCATGGAAGTAAGTTCACATGCTATCGATCAGCAAAGAATATCAGGACTTAAATATAGAGTGGCTGCGTTCACCAATATTAGTCATGATCATTTGGATTATCATAATACTTTTAAAGAATATATTTGGACGAAGAAAAAGTTTTTCGACTATTTGGATAAGGAAGCTACAGCCATTTCCAACATTGATGACAAGAGGGGTGAGGTGATGTTACAAAATACCTCAGCTAGTGTAAGAACGTTGGCGCTGCGAAGTGCTGCGGATTACAAAGCCAAAATAATCACAGACTCTATTGAGGGTTTGCACATGATTATTGATAGACAAGAAATACACTTTCAACTATCAGGCCGATTCAATGCCTATAATTTATTGACTGTATATGCGATCCTAAAGGAGAGCGGTTTGCCATCCGAAGAAATACTTACTGTACTTAGCCAGTTGCAAGGAGCAGAAGGTAGATTTGAAAAAATTATACATCCGATCACAAAGACTTGTGCTATCGTCGACTATGCTCATACACCTGATGCATTAGATAATGTATTGCAAACGATTATGCAAACAAAATCTAATAATCAAAAAGTCATCACAGTAATTGGTTGTGGTGGAGATAGAGATAGAGCTAAGAGACCTAAAATGGCACTCATAGCAGCATCGCTTTCTCATAGAGTAGTGCTTACAAGTGATAATCCTAGATCAGAGAATCCAGAAATGATTCTTGATGATATGGAAGATGGTCTGGAAAGTAAAAGAGCTGATCATGTACTAAGAATAGTAGATAGGAAGCAAGCAATTATAAAAGCCATAGAATTGGCAAAAGATAGAGATATAATATTAGTGGCAGGTAAAGGCCATGAAAAATATCAAGAGATCAGGGGAGAAAAGTTTCCCTTCGATGATAAAGAAATAATAAGAAAAGAATTCAATAAATCTTAGAAATAGGATTTATTAAAAGATATATGAGAATTAATAATTCTCAGAAGAATTAGGTTCTATTATCATTCTCAGGTTGGTTTTAACAGTTGCAGTAGGGTAGCTACTGGAAAAAGTTCTGGAGTCCTACTGCACTGTTAAATATTTTTATTCACACAGGTAATGTGAGTACAAAATAAGTAAAAGCGAATGAGTAGAATTAAAAACTTTACAACTCTCAAGGTTCTAATTAAAGAGTTGCAAGGATTGTGCCAATGGCACGTAAGTTTAAGATTAAGTTGAAGTTTAAGTGGATAACGAAAACCAATTGAAGATTAAGCTAAAATATTAAAGAAAACTGAGTAAAGGTTTTTTTGATGAAGATTGATTCGTAGAGTAGGAATTGGGTTCATATGTTGAGCCTTTTAAACTTAACCTTAGACTTGTACTTAAGCTTAATATGTTATATCACATATTTGAATATTTAGAAAATAATTATCACGTTGGAGGCGCAGGTCTCTTTCAATATATATCCTTTAGAGCAGGAGCGGCTATAATCACTTCATTGTTGATTTCGCTTTTATTCGGAAATAGGATCATACGTTCTTTGAAACGATTGCAAGTAGGAGAGACAGTAAGAGAATTAGGTCTCGCTGGTCAAAAAGAAAAGGAAGGAACTCCGACTATGGGAGGATTTATCATCCTATTGGCCACATGGGTACCTTGTCTACTTTTTGCTAGATTGGATAATATATATATCATCCTCATGCTAGTGACTACTCTATGGATGACTACCATTGGATTTGCTGATGACTACATCAAAGTCTTTAAAAAGGATAAAGATGGTTTGGCTGGAAAATTCAAAGTTTTTGGACAAATAGCATTAGGTGTTTTTGTTGCGCTCATTATGCTTTATAATGATGATGTAGTGATCAGAATGCCGATTGAAGAAGCTATTGCCGGCGGATACCAAGTAGTCGACAGATTTACTGCTGAGGTAACTACCATTGGTCAAGCTAAAGAATTAGTCAATATGGCTTATGTAAAATCTACATTGACTAACATACCATTTTTCAAAGGAAATAATTTTGAATACGCTTCACTATTATCATTCTTAGGAGATAATTGGAGTCACTTGATTTGGATTGTGTTTGTTCCTATAGTAATATTCATAATTACTGCTGTATCAAATGCGGCAAATCTTACAGATGGTATCGATGGTTTAGCTACTGGCGTATCTGCAATAATAGGCGCAACATTGGGAATCTTAGCTTATGTATCTGGTAACACGATTATCGCAGATTATTTGAATATTTTATATATACCTCACTCAGGAGAGCTAGTGATATTCGCGGCTTGTTTTGTAGGAGGATGTGTCGGTTTTCTATGGTTTAATAGCTATCCGGCAAAAGTATTTATGGGTGATACGGGTAGTTTGACAATAGGTGCTATAATAGCAACTATGGCGATACTACTAAGAAAAGAATTTTTGATACCAATACTCTGTGGAATATTCGTAGTAGAAAATTTATCAGTTGTGCTACAAGTAGGATATTTTAAATATACAAGAAAAAAAAATGGCGAAGGTCGAAGAATATTCAAAATGGCTCCGCTGCATCACCACTTCCAAAAACTGGGTATGCACGAAGCTAGAATAGTTACAAGATTCTGGATCGTAGGAATAATACTAGCAGTGTTAACTATTATAACCTTAAAAGTAAGATAACCACTAATCGGCATGGTTAGAGCCTTGTCGTATTCGTCCTTCTTTTGAGGGAAAATGGGAGGAAAAGCATGGAGACTAAAAGCGAAATAGTAATATTAGGCGCTGGTGAAAGCGGAATAGGAGCAGCACTACTTGCAAAGAAATTAGATCAATCGGTATACGTAAGTGATGCTGGCTTGATCAATGAAAAATATAAAGAAGAATTAATAAATAATAAGATCGGCTTTGAAGAAAGCGGTCATGATTTTGACAGATTGAAAAATGCTACACTAGCTATAGTGAGCCCTGGAATACCAGATACTGCAAAACCAATAGAAATATTGAAAGATGCTGATGTTCCGATGATTTCTGAGATCGAATATGGATATCAGAATACAAAGGCTTTCATCATTGCTATCACTGGAAGTAATGGAAAAACGACTACAACTGGTCTTACATTTCATATACTTAAAGAAGCGGGAGTTGATGTTGCTGTAGGAGGTAATTATGGTATTTCTATGTGCAGAGTACTAGCAGAGAGAGAGCCTAAATATTTTGTTTTAGAGCTTAGTAGTTTTCAGTTAGAGAAGGTAAAAACTTTCAAAGCTGATATTGCAATTATTCTCAATATTACTCCAGATCATTTGGATAGATATGAGTATAATATGGATCTCTATGTAGCGGCAAAAATGAATATCGTCAATAATCAAACGAAAGAAAATATAATCATCTATAATGGTGATGATAGATATATCCAGAGTAATTTGGATAATAGGAATCTCCCTTCGACAAGGAGAATTCCACTTTCGACTAAGGACTACATTACTGGGTTAGTATCTTCGGATACTGACCTAGTTTTCCGGACTAAGTTGGAAGGAGTTCATAATCTCTTCAATGCAAGCTGTGCTATAGCAGCATGTCGTGAAGTAGGATTATCAGAAACTCAAATCGCCTCAGGACTTGCGTCATTTACTAATATGCCGCATCGAATGGAGCCGATAGCTGTAATCAAAGGAGTACAGTATATTAATGATAGTAAAGCGACTAATGTAGACGCTGTTTATTTTGCCCTCGATGCGATGACTACACCAGTGATCTGGATTGCTGGAGGAGCGGACAAAGGCAATGACTACAAACAGATCGATCACCTCGTAAGGGACAAAGTAAAAATGCTTATTTGTCTTACGGCATATCCAGAGCCATTAACTACAGCTTTTGGAAATGTAATTGAGGAGATCATTATTACAGAAGATGTCGATGAAGCTATTCAAGTGGCAGCTCAATATGCTGATGAAGGAGATACAGTAATTTTATCTCCAGCATGTGCAAGCTTTGATCTATTCAATAACTACATGGATAGAGGAGAGCAGTTTCGGACTAGCGTACTCAAGAGATTGAAAGAAAACTAGAGTTGAAATTATGAGATGTTAAGCTTGCTAGACAAGCAGAATTGAAATACCGATAGTAATCTATTAATTGGTAATGTAATTGGGTATTTCAAGGGGAATTAAAAAGTAAAAGAAAACAACTAAATAGAATAATTAAGGCGATTCTATTTGGCAAAAGATGATCTAATAATTAAGGCGATTAGATTATCTATAATAAGAAGACAAACTACACACTCAGGCTCCAAGTTATCTTGGAAGTGGCGCTAGCCCTGTCCTATATGTCTCGCTTTTGTAGGCTCGTACTGAGCTTGACGAATGTGGGGTAGGGAGAGGACTATATGTTACGCTTGACTGTGCGGTATTTTAAGAAAACTACAAACCATTCTCATTGTCAGGAATAGCGACAATATATCAAAATCTTAAAGGCGATAAAGTCATTTGGCTAATCGTAGCTTTACTAAGTCTAGCATCTTTGCTAGCTGTGTATAGTGCTACAGGTAGTATGGCGTATAGAATGCGTGGAGGTAATAATGAATATTACTTATTCCAGCAAGCATTCTTTTTGACAGCGGGTATGGGTGCAATGTATGCAGCGTATAAGTTGCATTATATGCAATACTCCAAATTAGCTCCTTTGCTTTTATTAGTTGCTGGTTTAGCATTACTATGGACCTTAGGCTTTGGAACTGAAATCAATGAAGCTAAGAGGTGGATCACTTTACCTTGGATCGATAAAACTATACAGACATCTGATTTTGCAAAACCTGTATTAATTATTTGGGTAGCAAGAGCATTAGCAGTCAAGCAGGATTATATTAAAGATTTTAAACAGGCTTTTCTTCCGATAATCATGCCGGTAATTATTGTTTGTGCTTTGATTGCTCCAGAGGATTTATCAACAGCGGCACTTCTTTTTGTGACATGTCTTTTGATGATGTTTATAGGAAGAATATCATTGAAGTATGTTTTTCTTTTAATACTAATGGGTGTCATTGCCTTGAGTATTTTAGTGATGATTGGATCTGTATTTCCGGACTTAGTAAGGGTAGATACATGGATCAGTAGGATCAATGAATTTATTTACAATACTGATGGAGGATACCAATTACAACAATCAAAAATAGCTATTGCTAGTGGTGAGATCGCTGGCGTGGGTCCAGGAAATAGTATGCAAAGAAATTTCCTTCCATTTGCTTATGCAGATTTTATTTACGCCATCATAGTCGAAGAATATGGATTGATTGGAGGATTTACAATACTCGGTTTATACTCATGGTTGCTCTTTAGATGTACACGAATAGTAACTAGGTGCCCTAAAACTTTTGGAGCTATACTAGCTATGGGCTTATGTTTAAATATAGTAATACAGGCTTTTGCCAATATAGCGGTTTCGGTACAATTGGTTCCGGCGACAGGATTGACACTTCCATTAGTAAGTATGGGTGGTACTTCCATATTATTTACCTGTATCTCTCTGGGCATTATCCTGAGCGTAAGCAGGTATGTAGAGGAAGCACAATTCAAACAAGCGGCTATAGAAAAGATGGAAGATGCGAGTACTAATTAGTGGAGGAGGAACGGGTGGACACGTCTACCCAGCAATAGCGATAGCCAATGCAATTAAGGATAAAGATCCTTTAGTAGAAATACTTTTTGTAGGTGCAAAAGGAAAACTTGAGATGGAAAAAGTGCCAGCGGCGGGTTATCCCATCAAAGGACTTTGGATCAGCGGATTACAACGAAAGTTGACTATGAGAAATTTATCTTTTCCATTGAAGCTCGTTTCAAGTTTGTACAGAGCAAGAAAAATAATTAAAGATTTTCAGCCAGACGTGGCTGTTGGTGTAGGAGGATATGCAAGCGGACCCATATTACAAATGGCTTCGATGATGAAGATTCCTACTTTGATACAAGAGCAAAATTCTTATCCAGGAATTACAAATAAGATCTTGGCTAAGAAAGTGAATAAAATTTGTGTAGCGTATGATGGAATGGAGCGATTTTTTCCATCAGATAAAATCACTTTTACAGGAAATCCTGTAAGGAGAGATTTGTACGATACACCGATTAATAGAGAAGAGGCAAAGGCTTCTTTTGGCATCAAAAATGATAAAAAAACTGTTTTGATTTTTGGCGGAAGCTTAGGAGCAAGACAGATCAATGAATCAGTTGAAGGTGCTTTTGACATGATAAAAAGGCAATCGGAGATCAACTATATTTGGCAGGTTGGTAAAATGTATTTCGATGAATATTCTTGCGGTGTGGTAGCCGCATTGCCGAATGTAACGGTGCTTCCATTTATTGAGAGAATGGACTATGCATACGCTGCGGCTGACGCAGTCGTATGCAGAGCTGGTGCACTGACGATCTCCGAAATTGCCCTTATTAATAAACCTGCAGTACTTGTGCCGAGTCCGCATGTTGCTGAAGACCATCAAACCAAAAATGCGATGGCTCTTGTAAGTAATAATGCTGCACTTATGGTGCGAGACTCTGAAGCAAAGGAGCAAATGATTTCGACGATTTTGGAATTGTTAAACGACGATAAGATGCAACGAAATTTAGTTGACAACTTAAAGAAAATGGGAAGACCTAACGCAACGAGTGAGATAGCTGATGTAATATTCAGTTTGGTGAAGTGATTATCATTTTAACCAAAGGGGAAAAATGAAATTTGGAATTTTAATTTTTAAGATTTGATTAAAAAAATGCAAAAGAGAGAAATAGATCTTGAGAAAGTGAAACGCATTTTTTTTATCGGCATCGGAGGAATCGGAATGTCGGCAATAGCTAGATATTTTCATCAAAGTGGAATGAAGGTGTCTGGATATGATAAAACAGAAACAGTACTCACTAAAAAGTTAGTAGAGGAAGGAATAAAGATCTCTTACGTGGATCAAATTGAAATTTTAGATAAAAACGCAGACTTGGTAGTTTATACGCCAGCAATACCTGACGATCACAAAGGTTGGAATTGGTATAAGGAGTATTCTTTTCCAGTGTATAAGCGAGCAGAAATCTTAGCGATGATTAGTCATCATAAAAAATCTATCTGTATCGCAGGTACGCATGGAAAAACTTCTACGAGTTCAATGGTTACTTTTTTATTAAGAGAGTGTGGTGTAGATGCTTCAGCATTTATTGGCGGTATACCTACCGATTATAACACTAACTTTCTCTATGGGGAAAGTGACTGGGTGGTCATGGAAGCAGATGAATATGATAGGTCATTTTGGCAATTATCGCCAGATGTGGCTTCGATAGCTTCGATGGATGCCGATCATCTTGATATCTATGGATCTCACGAAGTGATGATAGAGGGATTCGAAGGCTTTGCTAAAAAAATTAACGCAGATGGAGTATTGCTAATTAAAGAGCCTTTGCAAGCGGATTTGTCTGATCAACTCAAAAGTGAGTTAAATGAAAAAAATGTAAGATTAAGATCCTTCGGAATAGAAAGTGGAGACATCCAAGCGCAGAATGTAAGAGTGGAAAATGGGCTATATACATTTGATTATATATCTGACAAATATATCCTTGAAAATCTTTCTATGAAGATGCCTGGACAACATAATGTGGAAAATGCTTTGGTGGCAATATCGATAGCATTAGAAAGAACTTGTGATCCGAATGATATCAGAAAAGCATTAAAGAGTTTTTCTGGAATCAAAAGAAGATTTGAAATATTCAGCCAGACGAAAGATGTGGTAATGATAGATGATTATGCTCATCATCCCACGGAACTAAGAATGGCTATTGATGCAGCAAGAAATCTATATCCAGACAAAAAGTTGACTGGAGTTTTTCAGCCACATTTATTCAGTCGTACTCTTGATTTTTGCGATGAATTTGCGTTAGTGTTGGACGAACTAGATGAGTGTATTTTAATTCCTATCTATCCTGCTAGAGAGCTTCCGATAGAAGGAGTTACTAGTAAGATTATTTTCGATAAGATGAAAAATGTTAATAAACACTTACTTGGAAAAAATGAAGTCTTACAACATGTAAAGGAAAGAGGTGTAGAGGTGCTTATGGTTTTGGGAGCTGGAGATATTGATACTCTACCTAAGCAATTAAAGGACTGGAAAGAAAATTAAACGAAATAAGTTTAAAGAAATAATTAAATACAAAAAACAGTAAATGGCAAGAACTAATAAAATAGAATCATTTGACAATTGGAAAGCTACGGTATTGTGGCTGGCTACAGTATTGTCTATTATGATCATTTTATTGCTTGCGATAGAGACGAAGTCCATGTTGCCCCTCAAAGCTGTTGAGGTTGAGGTAGTGCATGTAGCAGGCCAAAAGTCAATTGTTACCAAAGAAATAATCATTGAAAAATTAAATACCTATTTAGGTTTTGATGTAGAGCAAGCAAATATTGAAGATTTAAATTTAGTTGAGATCGAACACTTAATTAAGACAGATGATAGAATCAAATCGGTTGAAGTATTTATTGATGGAGGAGAGAAGGTTCATATCGAAGTGGTGCAAAGAAAGCCTGTCTTAAGAGTAATGACCCAAGCGGCTAATTTTTATTTAGATGAGGAAGGCGAAAAGATAGAACGTATTCACGGAAGAGCGATAAGAGTTCCTGTGGCAACAGGGGATATTTCTGCATATAGTGAGGAATTCGGAACAGAAAATTACGAAGGTACATTGCAAGAAGTTTTTGAACTTTCTCTTATGCTGAGAGAAGATAAATTTCTAGGAGCATTAATAGAGCAAATATATGTCAATGAACTAGATGAAATGGTGTTGATACCAAAATTAGGTGACGAAGATCTGGTCTTTGGTGGAATCGAAGATGCTAATGAGAAATTGAGAAATATCAGAGATTTCTATGTACACGGTATGCCCAAGTCAGGTTGGAATAAATTTCATACACTGACATTTAAATATAAAGGAAAAGACGGCGAAGGAATATTATTCGCAGAAAAATAAAATTTTGAAACGACAATAAATATTGAAAACCAGTACACACATTATTATCAATAATTACCAATCGTAACCAGTGTGAAAGCACTTTAAAAAGAACATTAAAATTACAAGATTATGAACGACAAGACTCAAACCCCTAAGAATCTGGCTGTAGCTCTAGATATCGGAACTACGAAAGTAGTAGCGCTTGCAGGATATGTCAATGAGTATGAGAAAATTGAAATTCTGGGCATAGGTACCGTTAAGTCTGAGGGTGTTACTCGCGGAGTAGTATCGAATATCGATAGAACTGTGCGTGCCATAAAGGAATCAATAGAGATGGCAGAAAAGGCTTCTCAATGCAAATTTGAAAAAGTGCATGTCGGAATCGCTGGACAACATATCAAATCTATACATCATCATGGTCTTTTAGTACGACATGATCACAACTCTGAAATTAGTGAAGAGGATGTCAATAAATTAATAAAGGATATGTACAAGTTGGTACTTCCTCCAGGAGATAAAATTTTGCATGTAATACCGCAAGAGTATACAGTAGATAACGAGCAAGATATTGTAGATCCAATAGGAATGTCAGGTGTAAGATTAGAGGCAAATTTTCACATTATTACAGGACAGATTTCTGCTTCACGCAATATATTGAAATGTGTGGAAAAGGCAGATTTGGATGTTGCTGATATTACTCTCGAACCGATTGCTTCGGCATCTTCAGTATTGAGCGACGAAGAGAAAGAAGCCGGAGTAGCATTAGTAGATATTGGTGGAGGTACGACAGACATTACCATATTTAAAGATGGAATAATAAGACACACTGCAGTTATTCCTTTTGGTGGTAATGTGGTGACATCTGACATCAGAGAAGGTTGTACAGTTATGAATGATCAAGCGGAAAAACTTAAAGTGAAGTTTGGATCAGCAATGGCTAGTGAAATTTATGACAACAGAATTATTACTATTCCCGGATTTAAAGGAAGAGATCCTAAGGAGATTTCTGAGAAGAACTTAGCGAGAATTATCGAGGCTAGAGTTGAAGAGGTATTTGATTATGTTTTATGGGAGATACGAAGATCAGGATATGAAAATAAATTGATTGCTGGTATCGTACTCACAGGTGGTGGATCTCTATTAAGACATATTGATTTACTATCAGAATATCATACGGGTATGCACACAAGAGTAGGTAAGCCTGTGGAGCATTTAGCACATGGTTATTCTGCTCAGTTGGATAGTCCAGTATACGCAACTTCAGTAGGATTATTAAAGAACGCGTTGGATAATTTAAGTCTCAATTATGATGAACTCATGGAAGAGGAGAATAGAAAAATCGAGGCGGCAAAATTGAAGGCAGAAGAAACGGCCAGACTTGAAGCTAATAGCGATTCTGTGGAAACAGAAGATTCGGAGGAAAAAATTGATTACAATCTTCAAAAAAAGAGCAAAGGAATATTTAATAAAATGTTCTCATTAACGAAAGAGTTTTTTGAAGCGACTCCAGATTCAGAATTTTAATAAGACGATACCTTTATATTTTAAATTAATAAGTACACACTCAAAATTCATATATCATGTTATTCGATATACCTAAAAATAAGACATCAATCATCAAAGTAATAGGTGTCGGTGGTGGCGGTGGAAACGCTGTAGCACACATGTATAATCAAGGTATCACAGGCGTAGAGTTTGCGATATGTAATACGGATAATCAAGCTATCGAAGCAAGTCCAATTCCTACACAAATTCAGCTTGGACCACATCTTACCGAAGGTATGGGAGCTGGATCAAAACCTGAAGTAGGAAAGCAGGCATGCATCGAGTCAATAGACGAAGTAAGAAACTTTTTGCAGGACGGTACGAAGATGTTATTTATTACTGCTGGCATGGGTGGCGGTACAGGTACAGGAGCGGCACCTATCATTGCTAAAGCTGCCAAAGAGATGGGTATCCTTACTGTGGGTATAGTCACGATTCCTTTCAAATTTGAGGGTATGAGAAGACATCGTCACGCCTTAGAAGGCCTAGAGCAATTGAAGAAAAATGTAGATTCTATTCTGGTTATTTCTAATGATAAAGTAAAAGAGATTTACGGTAACCTAACATTAAAAGAAGCATTTGCAGAAGCGGATAATATATTGACTACCGCGGCGAAAGGTATTGCAGAAATTATCACAATTCCAGGATATGTAAATGTCGATTTTGAAGATGTTAATACGGTGATGAAAGATAGTGGAGTATCTATCATGGGTAATGCTACAGCAGATGGTGACGATAGGGCTAGGAAGGCAATTCATGGTGCATTAAATTCACCTTTGCTTGAGGATAATGATATCAGAGGAGCGCAGCATATTTTATTAAATATTACTTCAGGTACGAAAGAAGTAACTATGGATGAAATCAGTGAGATTACTGATTACGTGCAGGAGGAGGCAGGGTATGGTACGGACCTTATTTGGGGTAATTGTACTGATGCTGAATTAGGAGATAAGATAAGTATTACACTCATCGCAACGGGCTTTGAAGAAGGTAAAGCAATTTTGGAAGAGAAGAGAGCAGAAGTGAAAAAAGTAATCGTTCCTTTGGATGATATATTCACTAATGATGAGAATGAATCTGTTGTGGAAAGTTTTGATTTGCCAGAATCAGATTCGGAATATACTATTGACTTTGATACTCCTTCAATAACCAAATCTTCTGCAACGCAAGGTGAGTATACTACAAGGGAAACGAGTATCGAAGAAGAAGTTACAGAAGAAAGAAAAAGGGTAGTAGCATCTAAAGAAGAAGAGATGGATCGTGCGCGTAGAGAATATCAACGAAAATCTACTAGTAAGCCTCTAGATAATGCAGCCATTATTTCGGATATGGAAAAAGTACCTGCTTACTTAAGGAGAAGTATCGAACTGGATGAGGTACAGCAATCAGATGCAAAAGGAAATTTATCAGAAATCACTATTGGAGGAGAAGATGATTTTGGACACTTGAGAACGTCCAATTCATTCCTACATAATAACGCGGATTAATCGCAGTTAATCTACAAATAATTTAGTGTTTAGTTATTCACAAAATTGAACTAAAGTGCAGAATATTGATATGAACAGATGTCAATATTCTGCCAAAGAAACAACGACCTCAGCAGGTCGCTAAAGAACGTCTTTTTATAGTCTTATCTTTTTATGAGATTGGTTTATTAATGGCCCAGGTTCCCCACTTGGGCCTTTTTACGTTTGGTTTGTTGTTTAATTTGAAATATTAATTTCTGCATTAATAATTTTTTTTCTAGGGTCAGGATGAATTTCTTGTTGGCGCGGATATTAAGTAATCGACAAAATTAAGTTTTCATCTTACGGCATTTAAAAAAAGCTTCATCATCCCTATAATTTCGTCAAAGGGATACAATTGATAAAGGGGCTCGAGCAAAGTTGAATTTAATTCATGTCCAAAAAAAAATGATAGCTACTATTAATAGTGCAACCCCATTAAGTTTGTGTCTCTTTGAAGAGCTTGCACTGAACTAGTTGAACGTGGACTTCAGGGATGATAAGAAGGAAGAATTTTCATTAATTTAACTAAAAACGAACTCATAAGTATCAAGTCTTGAATTCGATTACTCACATGAATATTAATAATCATATCCCAGAAGGTTTTCATCTTGATCCTTTCTCTACCCATTAAACCACTTACTCTTCTTTACTTTTTCTCCACGATTTATTTTACCCACAGCAAATAGTGAAGGGACATCTGTAGCCCAATTTTTAAGTGAGATTATGATAGTTATAATTTCTAATCTGGATATCAATCCGAGCCAAAAGCAGAACTGAAAAGTATGATTGCTTTGATAGAGAATTAATTCGATTACCCAAACCAGTAAACTGATAGTCCAAATCTTGGCTAAGATGCTATGTGTGGCTATGGCTTTCTTAAATTTATAATAGCTAAGTACGTAGGCAATGGCTTCTAAAAATATAATAATACCTATTGGAATTAGAAGTAGGGATATTGCTTCGAAGTTCAGGTAAAAGACTGTTCCGATTATCATTAACCAAAAGAATTGATCCACATTACTATCCCAGATTCTCAATTTTTCGGTTGAGATTCCCATTTTTCTAGCAATGATTCCATCGAATACGTCAGTTAGTAATCCTACGATTATTAATACAGTCGCGATGATCGAAACTTTAGGTATGCTGAGGCATAAGATTATAGGAATAATAATTCCAAGTAGTATTCTACTATAGATCAATAAAAAGGGTAGACTTAATTTTTCTTTGTAATTAGGCATGGTATTTTTAATTGATTATTGATGCAATTTCAATAATAATTTTGACCTAAATTGGGAAAGTAGACTTTTCGATATTCCTATTTAAGGTAAAAATGTGTAGAGGCTTAGAATTTGCGATTGGCACCGTCGCATCATTGAACTTTTGTACCATTTGGCCAATTTAATTTGAACTGCTATATTTAGAGCATTATTAGTTAGAATGACCAACCATGCATTATCTCTTAATATTTCTATTAACTAGCATTTTTGATGGTGCCGATGATCGTCCGGATTTAGCGATAGACCTTATTCCTATCGAACTTAGATTCAACGCAAACATAGTGACGCGATATAAAAAAATGCATCATCATATTAGAAAATTAGATAGTAGAGAAACCTATTTCGAACATAGTTATTCAATGCTCCAAGGTAAAGGCAGTCATACGCAAGATATTCTAATGTACTATGAAGAAGGTTCTAGTAAGTTATATGATATTGATATTAGGATTTATGATGCCAAAGGTAGCTTAGTCAAGAAAGTCAGAGGAAAGGAAATGGAGGACTATAGTGCTACTAATGGATTTACCATGGTTTCTAATACTAGATATAAGCATTATAAGTACACTTCAAATAATTATCCATATACGATTAGTTACAGCTATAGTCTGAAGACTAAAAACACACTGGACCTTGGATATTGGCAACCTGCATCTTATGGCAGAGCGGTTGAACATGACGAGTATTGGATCTCTAGTGATGTACCATTCGATATACTTACAAAGGTCCAAAATACAGAAGGGTACGATATTGATATTGATTTGTCAACCAAGAAATTCGTAGCGAAAAATCTTAGATCTCTTGATTTTGAACCATTACAGCCTAGTTATGGTAATATTTATCCACTAGTGAGAATTTGCCCTAAGCAATTTAATTATGAAAATTATGAAGGCAATGTAACGAGTTGGGAAGATTTTGGGAAGTGGAAATACCAATTGATATCTGATAGGCAGGAAGTATCTCCGCAAATGATTAGTGAATTGGAAAAGATCATCGACGTCAATGATTCCAATGAAGCAAAGATTGACAAAATTTATCGCTACATGGCGGATAATATGCGATATGTAAGTATTCAATTAGGTATTGGTGGTCTTCGCCCATTTGCTGCCAATAAGGTTCATGATCTTAAGTATGGTGATTGTAAGGGGTTGAGTAATTACGCAATCTCTTTATTGAATTATTTTGGTGTTGAAGCATTGTACACAGTTATCGAAAATAATAGTAATTACGATATTTCTTTCGATCCTGAAATTCCTGATGTTTATCAAGGTAACCATGTAATCGCATGTGTGCCAAATGAAGGAGATACCCTTTGGTTAGAGTGTACGTCCAAAACTTATCCTACAGGTTTTATAGGAGGAGCTAATCACAATAGAAAGGTATTACTAGTAGCAGAAGATGGAGGAAAAATAGCTCGCACTAAGAAATATACTGATCGTGAAAATAAGAAGGCAGTAACCATTGATATGCATATTGACGATGCTCTAAATGTCAATTATCTTTATTATGCAGAATACGAAAATTTATTGGCAAGTTCATTTTTTTATTATAAAAACGATGCAGAAAATGAAGCGAGGAAGAAATTTTCAAAGCAGGTAAGCACTAAATTTTCAGCCGAATCTTACGGCATTACTTATGATCCAAAAGAAACATTAGTCGCTCAGAAGGCAGAGGTAAATCTGAAAAAACCTTTGAAATTAATGGCGGGGTACCTTATGCTACCAATTAATATAATGGCAAGTACAAAAGAAGATAAAGTTGCAGCTGATCGACTTAACGACTTGTATATTAAAAATGGAAATTACCAAGAAGAAAATATTGCGATTCATATACCCGAAGGCTATTCTCTAGTTAACTCAGATTCTAAATTAGATCTAAAGAATCGATTTGGTGAAGTGTCTCTTGATGTCGAATTCGATGGTCAAAATAGTATTGTAGTTCGTAAAATAATAAGTAGAAATTCAGGAGTATTCTCGAAATCTTTCGTATCCGAGTACAATGATTTTATAGCTAGTATTAATAAGTCGAATGCCTTTCAAGTTACTTTAAAAAAGTTATAGTTGTAAGGATGGAGTATTAAATAGAATGTATTACTAAATGATTTAATTTTCAATGATGAAGAATAGTTTAATGTTTTTAATGTTGATTTGTATTCAATGCGCTGTAATTGCACAAGATATAGAATTTGAGAAGGTCTCTAAAGAAGAGTTGTCAAAGGTAAATTGCGATTTTGATGAATCTGCTAGTGCGGAATATTTATTTAATGAGTTGGAAATAACATTTCGATATAGTAAAAAGCATGAAGGTTTTTTGATTAGGTATAATGTGCATCGAAGGATGAAAATTTATAATGAAGAAGGTCTGAATCTTGCAGAACAACGAATTTCATTGTATACGGGAAGTAAAAGAAAAATGAATAGAGATAAACTGACAAAATTGGATGTCTTTGTATTTAATATAGAAAATGATGAGATATCTAAAGTTAAGTTGGATAAAGATGATGTATTCGAAGAAAAGCAATCTAAGAATAGAACATGGAAGAAGATGGCAATTCCAAATGTGAAGTCAGGTTCGGTAATTGATATGCGATATACAGTTGAATCGCCTTTGATCTATAATATTGATAGATTCGATATTCAAAAGAATTACCCTGTAAGTTTGGCTCATGTAAGATACGAGATTCCTGAATTTTTCAGTTACAATCATAATGTTAAAGGCGCCGTAGCATTGGATGTTCAAGAAGATATTGAAACTGATAATATCTCGTTCACTTATCGTGAAAATTCTAGTAATATCGGACTGAATGGATCCTCTCGAACGAAAATGAGACAAGTGTCCCAGAGTTACGAAAAAAGAATAACTGATTATAAAAAGAGTAATATTCCTGCTTTAGTAGATGAACCATTCCTTAGTTCTATAGAGAATTTCAGATCTTCAATAGAGTTAGAATTGTTATCTACGAAGTATCCACAAAGTCAAATTACATATTATAATAAAAGTTGGGACGATGTAGTGAAAGCGCTGATGAAAAGTGATGAGTTTGGAGACGAACTAAAAAGAAATTATAAGGAGTACGACGATTATTTGAAGAGTATTGCTGATTTGGAAGAAGATGAAAAAATGAATGCGGTCTTTAAAGAAGTTAAAGATAACTATACATGGAATGATGATTATTCGGTTGTGACTTCAAACGATGGAATCAGGGAAATGCTTAAAACTAAATCTGGAAATTCTGCTGAGATAAACCTCCTTTTAGTAAACTTATTGAGCAAGGCAGGATTAGATGCCTATCCATTCGTAATGCGTAATCGACATAGTGGATACCTTAATATTACTAATCCTAGTCTAGACGATTTGAATTACGTGATTGCTGTTGTTCAGATGGGCGAAAATATTGTCTTTCTAGATGCAACTGACAAGAATTTAGCCCTTGGCATGCTTCCTTCAAGAGCACTCAATTTAAAAGGAGTTGTAGTGTCTGGCGAGAAAGGAAGTGAAATTCCTATTATCAATAGTAATTCCGCTATCATTTCTTCAAAATATAAATTTGAATTGGACGACGATAAAGTTTTGAAAGGTACTATGGTAGTTAAGCATAAGAATTATAGTGCTTATTCTATTAGAAATCAATTTGCAGATCAAGCCCAATTAGGTGAGGTGTATTCTGGATTGGTAAACGCTCAGATCAAAGATTTGGAAGTGGATGGTCTTGACGTTACGACAGGTGAAGTAATGCTCAAAGGAAATTTAGTATCGGAGGTTGAGGTAAATGAATTAGAGGGGAAACTATTTATACCATTAACTATTGGTCAGGCATTTACTTCTAATATTTATGATGAAGAAAAAAGGATCTTACCATTGTTTTATGACTATACGTTTAAAGATGTAATGAATGTAGTATTAACTATTCCGGAGGGATACTCGATTGAATTTATTCCAGAAAAACTTTCCATAGCATTACCTGATCAAATGCTAAGTGTGAATATTGTTGCGAAGCAGGTGAATCAGAGCATAGTAGTGACGATAAGACATAAAAGAACTAAGAACTTGATCGGAAGTGAATATTATGAATCGATCCAATCAATATATCAACAAGCTATGGAGAAATGTGAAGAAATGATTGTATTGACAAAGACATAGGAATCGACGTTGTCTCAAGTATTAACCAATAATAATTTTAATGTAAAAAGGTCGTTTTAACTTTTACTTATCTACTGTGTAAGGAGCACGTAGCCACCCTAAAATGTCGTAGTCGGCAACAGTGTAAATACCAGCAAATTCTACTAGCTTAAGTTTTTGGCGAGTTTTAGTACCAAAATTTTGTTGAATAAGTTCGACATAATCCTCTCCGACCTCAGTGATAATTCCTATATGGCCAAATGGATTTCCATAGTAGGCATCATATATAATTATATCTCCGGCCATTGGTCTATGCGTCCTTACATTTCGGAATTGCAAGAGCCCTCTTTCTTGATTAAAATCCTTATCTAGTAATGTCTTATCAAAAAACTCTTTTGCGTGACCATAAGAGTTAGGCATTTTATGGCCATAATGTTCGTAATAGTATCGCTTTACAAATTCAACACATTGGTACTTTAGCCCTAAGTTATAGCCATCTGAAGTTACATTCCTTCCTGATACATTCGTATAGTTTTCACCATTGTAATATACAGGCACTCCGTTGTAGCTATCTAAGACCTCACCTCGATAGATATTGAAACTCGTAAATGACAAAAAAGAAATGGAAAGGATAAGAAAAAAATAAAATCTCATTATTTAAGCTGTACTTATTAAAGGGTGTACAAATGTATGCTATATCTAACATATACTACCACAAATACATTGTCACGTGATGCAATTAAAATGTTAATGTAAATTACTTTACAAATAATAGACACAAGAAGTAAGGTGATATCACTACTTGATTTAGTAGAAATTGTTAATTGATTTAATTTTATGGTTTAATGGCTATATTTGCCATCCAAAATTTAATAAGACATTGCGGTTAAAAATAGACTTTTAGCGGCAAGATAAATAGATACAGATGTTTAATACTTTAAGTGAGAAATTAGATGGTGCCTTAAGATCGTTGAAGGGAGATGCTAAATTAACGGAAATTAATATAGCCCAATCTATCAAAGAAATTAGAAGAGCGTTAGTAGGTGCAGATGTAAACTATAAAATCGCTAAAGAATTTACAGATAATGTAAAAGATAAAGCACTTGGGTCCGAAAATGTACTGAATGCTGTAAAACCGGGTGAAATGATGGTCAAGATCGTCATGGACGAGATGATCAAACTCATGGGAGGTCAAGCGGCAGGAATTAATGTCAAAGGAAATCCTGGTGTCGTATTGATAGCAGGATTGCAAGGATCTGGTAAAACCACTTTTTCTGGTAAATTGGCCAAATATCTAAAAGAAAAGAAGTCTAAGAAAGTACTGCTCGTAGCCTGTGATGTATATCGTCCTGCCGCTATCGATCAGATAGGAGTATTGGCAGAGCAAGTAGGTGTAAGTGTATATCAAGATCGTGAAAATAAAAATCCAGTAGAGATTGCTCAAGCCGCTATTCAACATGCAAAGGGTAATAGCATCGATGTGGTGATTGTGGATACGGCAGGCCGTCTTGCAGTGGATGAAGAGATGATGAATGAAATCGCCAATATCCATCAAGGTATCGTACCCAATGAGACTCTGTTTGTAGTCGACTCTATGACTGGGCAAGATGCGGTGAATACTGCTAAAGCATTCAACGAACGTATCGATTTCGATGGCGTTGTGCTTACCAAGCTAGATGGTGATACAAGAGGTGGAGCAGCATTATCCGTGAAGTATACAGTGGGTAAGCCTATCAAATTTATCAGTACAGGTGAGAAGTTGGATACTATAGATGTTTTTCATCCAGATCGTATGGCTCAGCGTATCTTGGGAATGGGTGATATCGTTTCTTTTGTAGAGAAAGCACAGGAGCAATTTGATGAGAAAGAGGCGAAGCGTCTCGAAAAGAAAATTAAGAAGAACAAATTTGACTTCAATGACTTTTTAGGTCAATTGGCTCAAATCAAAAAGATGGGTGATATCAAGTCGCTTATCGGTATGATACCAGGAATGTCTAAGATGACCAAAAATCTAGATATAGATGAAAGCGCTTTTAGTAAAGTAGAATCTATTATTCAATCTATGACTCCACATGAAAGATCGCATCCTGAAGTCCTCAATATGAGTAGGAAGAAAAGAATCGCCAGAGGATGCGGTAGAGATCTTCATGAAATCAATATGTTTATCAAGCAGTTTGATCAGATGCGTAAGATGATGCATATGATGAGCAAGGGCAAGAACATGAACAAAATGATGGGCGGCATGCCGGGGATGCCTAAGCGCTAAGCATTAATCAACGCAACTTTCTTTTTCTTTTAATAATCTTCATGAAATTTAGTTGGAGTAGGGTATTATCTATGTAAAGATCTTTTATTGCTACATAACTTCTTCATTTATAAATAGGTTGCGAGAGTCTGTTCAAGCAAATCTTGATGATGTATTAACATTTTTCTACATATAACTGTAGCTCTACTAATCAGTTATACTGTTAAATAATGTACTCAAGGAGACATTTGATTTTGACATGTTTGATTTATTCTCTAAATTGAGTGCGAGTAGAAAGTTCGTTGCAACCGAACAAAATACTTGATCAATCAACTTAATCAACCCAACCTAATGAAAAGAAATTTACACCTCTTTTTAGTGCTCTTCTTCGCGTGTTTGAGTACTTCTCTCATAGCTCAATTACCAAATGGCTCTACCGCTCCAGATTGGACACTTACAGACCTAAACGGTGTTACTTACAATTTGTACGACGAATTAGATGATGGTAAATCAATCATACTTGATATATCAGCAACTTGGTGTCCTCCATGTTGGACCTATCATACGAGTGGTGTATTAGAACAATTATATGAAGATTTTGGACCGGATGGAACGGATCAAGTTAGAATATTTATGGTGGAAGGAGATGATATTACAAATTTGGCGTGTCTCTATGGTAGTGCTGGATGTAATAACACGACGATGGGTGATTGGGTTACAGGAACTCATTATCCAATATTTTCTCCAGAACCGGCAGAAGCAGATGCATTTATAGCAGATTATCAATTAGGATTTTGGCCTACTATTTACGGAATATCTCCTTTAGATAAAACGACGCAACTAGTCGGTCAAGCTTCGTATGAAGTTTGGGAGGGATGGCTAATAGACTCATGGCAAATGAGTGCCACTACTACAAGTACTGATTCTGATTGTCCATATGAAGGTATGGTAGATTTAGAAATGACCAATGGCTTCGGAACTTTAGATTTTGAGTGGAGTGACGGTTCTTCTGAAGAAGATTTGATGAATGTACCAGCTGGTACTTATTCTGTGACGATTACTGATGATCATAATGTATCGATCATGGTGGATAATATAGTAGTGGGTGGAACAGATGCAGATGCATTATCTGTAGCAGAAGTAGATAATCAATCTGTAGACTGTAATGGAAATAGTACTGGAGCTATACAAGTTATTGCATCAGGAGGACAAGGCTCTTTCCAATATGACTGGAGTAACGGTCTCTCTGGTAGCTATATTGATAATCTACCTCAAGGAGATTATGAAGTAACATGTACTGATGTGAACGGATGTACAGTTATGCAATCATATACTATCGGTGAGCCAGATGTTCTTACTATGGGCTCATCAGTGACAGGAACAGAATGTGGAGAAGAAAACGGCTTCGCTTTTCTCTTTGGAGATGGAGGAACTACACCTTATCTATATGATATTGGTTTTGGTGGTCAGCTTAATGGAAGTTTCCCAAGTTTAGCTGCAGGCGATTATGAAGCAAAAATTACCGATGGAAACGGATGTATCACCGAATTACCATTTACGGTAGAGGCCTCAGTAGCACCTCAGGCAGTGGCGGAAGCTGCTTCGGCAATTAGCTGCACTGAATCGGAAGTGGCTATCTCTTCTTCTAATAGTACTTATACTGGTAATGTAGATTATTTATGGTCAACTGATGATGGTACTATCGTTGGTGATGTTGAAGCGGAATCAATTATGGTATCTTCTGCAGGTACATATGAGCTAAGATTAATTGAAACTACAACAGGTTGTATTTCCGAAACAAGTGTGATGGTCGAAGACGAAACAGCATTGCCGATGTTATCTATTGCGGATGTCGATGAATTGAATTGTACAGTGACTCAAGTCTCTATAGATGCTTCTCAATCTGAGGATGGAGATAATTTAGTGTACGAATGGACAACTGCAGATGGAAATATAGTAGGGGATACTGATAGCGATGTGATTAATGTAGACCTTGATGGTACATATACACTTAGTATAACGAACAGTGATAATGGTTGTGTTTCTTCTCAGTCAGTAGAAGTTTCTGCTGATACAGAAGTTCCAGCTATAGAAGTGACTAATGAAGTATTGACTTGTGCTATATCTGAGGTAGAGATTTGTGCTACAGTTTCAGAGGGACATAGTATAGTATGGACTTCCGGAGCTGGAGAACTTACGCAGACTTGTATAACAGTAAGTGCTGCAGGAGATTATATGGCTACAGTAGCCGCTCCTAATGGTTGTACTAATACAGCAGTTTCAGTGGTAACTGCATCGACGGATTTACCTATTGTGAGTGTAGTTGCTCCTGATGTATTGACTTGTACACAAGAGTCTGTTCAAGTAAGTGCAGCCATTGAAGATGCTATGGATAATGACGTGATTGTTTGGACGAATTCGACTGGAGATGTCATTGCTGAAGGTTCAAGTGATATTATGGTAACTGCGCCGGGTATTTATGATGTATCAGTAACTAATGATTTAGGTTGTACCACAGTAACTTCTGTGGAAGTAGTAGAAGATATAAATACACCTGTTGCATCATTTGACTATATGGTAGATAGTGACGGAGTAGTCACGTTAAATAGTACTTCTAACGATGGAGGTGAGGTGAGTTGGACTTTAGCGGACGGTACTGTCTTGACTGGAGAAGATGTAACATTTAGTCTGAATGAAGGAGGTGAATACGAAGTATGTATGACATACGCAAATGAATGTGGCAGTGATGAAAAATGTGAAACTGTAGTGTACAGCACTATATTGGCTGTGAGTATAGACAAGAGCAATTTAACTTGTTTCGAAGCTAATAATGGAAGTGCTTCAGCTGATGTATCTGGTGGATCATCTGGATATAGCTATTATTGGCTTGGACCCGATGGATTTGAAAGTGCAGAACCAGAAATATCCAATTTAGTAGCGGGTACATATACTTTGGTAGTTACTGACCAAGATCAGACAGAGATTTCTTCAGAAGTAGTGATTACACAACCCGAAGAACTGAGAGCAATGAATGAAAATATCATTAACACCACTTGTAGTGGAGATGTTGACGGTATGATAGAATTGACGATGGAAGGAGGTACTGCACCATACGAATATGCTTGGTCTGACGGTAGTACAGAAGGTAATAGATCAAATTTATCGGCAGGTGATTATACATTGAATGTCGTAGATGGAAATGGTTGTGAATTTGTAAAATCTTATACGATCACAGAGCCAGAGGCTATCTCAATTGCCTCGCTTATTACTACAGAAGACGAAGACGGACAAGCTAACGGTACGATATCACTAGAAGCTACTGGTGGTAATGGTGGTTATATTTATGAATGGTCTAATGGAGCAACTACCGCTACTATTGAAAATCTAGCTGCTGGTGAATATTCCGTAATCATCACAGATATGAGCGGATGTAGCTATACTCAAAATGGTATTATAGTAGGTACTGTAACCGATGTGGAAGATCTAGATATTGTTACAGAGTTTAATATGTATCCAGTACCAGCACTTACAGTACTTAATGTAAATGCTAAGCTTAGCTCTATACAAACCGTGAATATGAATATTTTAGATGCCACTGGAAAACTAGTTTGGTCTAGAGCATATCAATCTTCAGAAATTAATGAAATCGTAGATATCACTTCTTTTGCTCCAGGTATTTATACTTTGGCAATGATTTCTTCTGGTTCCATCCAATCACAAAACTTTATTGTGATAAAATAAACTAACAAATATCGCGCAAATAGCGCTATATAAGGCATCTCTCGATAGGGGGATGCCTTATTTTTTTGTGTCTATTGCATACAGAAAGGTAAAGAGATGGATGACTCTTGTTTTTCTACTACATAATTTAAAAAATTAAGAACGCCTATAGATTGAAGTATTAAGAAAGAACCACCCCAAAACCGATTATGCCATGTTGAACCGATTTCTTATAATCACAATGCTTTTGCTGTGGCTTACCCATATTAGTCACTCACAAAAACAATTCTCAGATCTACTCTTTTATGATGTAGATGTTCATCTTCTTGATGGTAAAGCAGAAGCTACTCTTGATTCACTTATTCATCGTTTTTATTCTTACAATGATTACAAATTACAGATCATAGGACATGCTGATGCGCTAGGCTCTCAAGAATACAATAAGACGATCGCAGCGAAGAGAGCCGCAACAGTAGAACAATATCTTACTGCGGCCGGAATTCCAAAAAATAAAATCACTGTTATATCTAAAGGGAGTGATGATCCACTGGAGAATGAAAGATTTGCACATATCGAAGGTGGAGACAGAAGAGTAGAGATTATTAGTACTGCAGATGTCTTTTCTAATATAGACGAACTATTGGATCAGTTAGGCCCCCAAATGCAATATGTAACCATCGATAATTCGATAGACCAAAATATTACTCTTCAAGATGGTACAGATATTTTTATTCCAGCCAAATGTATCGTGTATGCAGATGGATCTGGTGAAGTGAACGGACTTGTTACTTTAGAAGTGAAGGAATCGTATGATGTCATAGATTTTGTGGCAGAAGATCTTCATACTAAAACAGCAGATGAGATGTTGCAAACTGGTGGTATGATTTATATCAATGCCAAAGCAAACAATAAGCAAGTAGGTATCAAAACGGGTCAAATGCTGGATATCACTTATCCAGAAAAAGCCATTGCTAAAGACATGTCGCTATACGAAGCCGTACCTACTGCGGAAGGAGTTTCTTGGACTTTGACTGATGGCGAAATATCTACGGCAAGTGAGGAACTGGCTGAAGCTGATCTCGATATATCTATATTATTAGATGTAGAGATTGAATCTCCGACAATGCCAGAAATCGAATTTGGAATTATGCCTAAAATTCCGGTAGTACCTGCAAAACCTTCCAAACCTAAAAAGCCAAAATTGCCTAGCGAAGATGACAAGAATTATCAAAGCAAATTGGCAAAGTATGAAAAGTCGATTAAGGTTTTTGAGAAAAGAATGAAGACATATGAAGAGCTCAAATTAAATTATGAAACCGTAAAACCAAGAGCTGAATCCGAGCTTAAAATGTGGGAACTAGAAGTAGAAGATCGTATGACTAAGATTAAGCGATACGAAAAGGAAATGAAAGATTATACTTGTGATTCTAAGTTATCTAATGCATTAGCATATGTGCAGGAAAATTATGGAAGCATACCTTCGACTGAGGTATTTAAAACATTTAAAGAAATGGTATATACAGATGTTGAAGTTCAAAATATAAAAGATCCCTACGCTGCTGCTTTTGGAAATTTTAAGAAGCAAGTCTTGAGAAGAAAGAAAATTAGAAAGGATTATTTAAATTATCATAGCTACAGCCGTAAGAGTAAGTTTAATAGAATAATCAAGCCATTAATAGAGGAAATAGAAGCGCAGAATATGGAAAAAATAATGGCCAAATCAAAAGAAATCAAAGATGGAGATCTGGATAGATACATGTTTAGCGTAGGTAGTTTCGGATATCATAATGTAGATAAGCCAATAGAATACGCTCCAGAAGAAATGCTTGAACTCGCTATCTCTGATGATGCAAACGGTACCAAGTATTATGTTGTGCTCAAGGATTCACAAAGCGTTATTGCGCCTCAATTTAAAGGAGATAGTTACGCTTTAGAAGGTTTACCTAAAAACCATGATGTACTTATTGTAGGTGTCAAATTGGTAGACTCAATACCGCATATGGCTGTTTCAGATTTTAATACGGGAAGAGACGATGTATATGCATTGAATATGGATTTCGAAGAGACTAATTTAAGAGGCATTCGCTCAGAATTAGAATCATTAAATGAATATGCAGGTATTTAATTTCTTCCGAAGAAGGTATAGATTTTATGACTCAACAATACATTAACGAAAATATCGTTATAGATCTGAGTCAAGTTAAAAATCATGTTCGTCAAATTGATAAATACTTTCTTTTTCATTTTATTCTCGACTTTTCTCTTTGGGCAAACCATGACTTATACCTTATTTAAAGGCAAGGTTTATAAGTATCCTAATAAGTTGAAGTATGTCAAGTTCGAAAAGGATTATGCTGAAAAGTATCCTCTTCTCAACGAAATTTCTTGGGACTCGATTCATGTGGAGCAAAGAGATGTTGATGATGGTTTTCCGGGAGTAAAGCGTAAAGGAGCCTTTGGAATAATGTTTAATTCTGTCTTGACCATTGATGAGACATCTATGTATCGATTTGCTATTACTTCTGATGATGGTTCCTTACTTTGGATCAATGATGAATTGATAATTGATAATGATTTTAGTGATGGAATGCATCTCAAAGCAGATACTATTGCCTTACGACCTGGAAATCATGATATTAAATTATGGTATTATCAAGCTTATCCTACAATGTTTGGTTTTATCTTTAATAGCGAACCGATAGAGGGAGAAGTGGTATTTGAGCCGGACACCATCATGTTGAATCAGGATCTTTTGTTTGAGTTAGGAAGTAGTCAATTACAACGAAAGGGTATTCCCTTATTAGATAGCCTCGGTGAAATATTAGTCAAGTATGAAAAGGCAGATGTTAGCATTATTGGCCATACGGATAATATTGGTAAGCATATGTTTAATCAAAGTTTATCAGAGAAAAGAGCCAATACCATCAAAGACTATCTCCTTCAAAAAGTGAATCATATTGGTGTTAGATATATAACCAAAGGATATGGAGAAACCAAGCCCTTAGATACCAATGACACTGAAGAGGGTAGAGCTAAAAATAGAAGAGTAGAGATATTAGTTGAAGGCTACTGATCTAATTTGTCTTCACATTGTGAATAATGACATACTATAGTTAATATTAATTGCCTTTTAGTAATAACTTAAGTAATTTCACCGATCTTAATTTGGAACCCACAAAATTTAGGGTGGAGGATCCAAATAATGAATTTACTTAAATAATAAAAGCTCTAATTAATTATGTCATATCTATTTACATCAGAGTCGGTTTCAGAAGGACACCCAGATAAAGTTGCAGATCAAATTTCTGATGCTTTAGTTGATCATTTCTTAGCATTTGATCCTTCTTCAAAAGTAGCTTGTGAGACTTTAGTAACGACTGGACAGGTAGTACTTGCTGGTGAAGTAAAATCTAAAACTTACTTGGATGTTCAACAAATCGCACGTGATGTAATTGAGCGTATTGGATATACTAAGTCTGAATACATGTTCGAAGCCAAAAGCTGTGGTGTATTCTCTAGCATACATGAACAATCTCCTGATATCAACCAAGGTGTTGAGCGTAAAAAGAAAGAAGACCAAGGGGCAGGAGATCAAGGAATGATGTTTGGCTATGCTTCTAATGAGACAGAGAATTATATGCCGTTGGCACTTGATTTATCTCACAAGATATTAGTGGAACTCGCTGCAATCCGTAAGCAAGGAAAAAAAATGCAATATTTAAGACCTGACTCTAAGTCGCAGGTTACCATCGAGTACTCTGATGATAATAAGCCAGTGCGCATTGATTCTATTGTAGTATCTACACAGCACGATGATTTTGATAAAGATGCTAAGATGCTTGCGCAAATACGAGAAGATATTATCAAAATCGTTATTCCAAGGGTAAGAAGAAAAGTAAAGCCAAGTCTAAGAAAGTTATTTAATTCAAAAATTACTTATCATGTTAATCCTACAGGCAAGTTTGTAATTGGTGGACCACATGGTGATACCGGATTGACAGGACGTAAAATCATAGTAGATACATATGGTGGTAAAGGTGCTCACGGTGGTGGTGCTTTCTCTGGAAAAGATCCAAGTAAAGTAGATAGATCTGCAGCATACGCCACTCGACATATTGCTAAAAATATGGTAGCAGCTGGAGTATGCGAAGAAATACTAGTGCAAGTCTCTTATGCTATTGGTGTTGCAAAACCAACTAACATCTATGTAAATACTTATGGATCTTCAAATGTGAAACTATCCGATGGACAGATCGCTAAGAAAATTGAGAAAATCTTCGATATGCGCCCATATGGTATAGAGACTCGACTTAAATTACGTAATCCGATTTACTCAGAAACGGCAGCTTATGGCCATATGGGTAGAGAGCCGCAAAAGAAAAAAGTGACTTTTACAGATGGATCTGGAAAAACCAAATCTAAGAATGTGGAAACATTTACTTGGGAAAAGTTAGACTACGTTAAAAAGATTAAAACCGCTTTTAAGTTGAAGTAAGATTCAACACAATCATATTTAAAATGGCTATTCGTTAAGATTCGGATAGCCATTTTTTTTTGCCAAGTCTATATCATTCCTAAAAAAGGAATCCATGAATTGGTATTTTCCTATTTGAGAAATTTTAGTCAATGATATTTGTATTAACACTAATCAAAATGAATAATTATGAATACAATTAAATTAGCTGCAATTCTACTCATTGGGTTTTCTGTAATCTCTTGTGATAGCAATTACGATTTTTCAGGTATTGATTCGCAAGAGGGCGTATCATCAGGAAATACAAATGGTGGTAATGAAAACGATTCGGCAAACAACCCTAATTGTCTTTCAATAATTCTGGAAATTCCAATGACACTACAAGAGAAGAACCAGATGGATCTACAACTTATAACGAAGGTTTAATAGCGCATTATCCCATGGAGAGAGGTGGCCTCGATATCTCGACTTATGCTAATCATGGTGAGCTAGAAGGTAACACCACCAATTATGACGGAGAGATTCAATTGGATGGAAGAGAATCCAGAATTATTGCATCGCATCAGCCTCATTTAAATTTGGATAAGGAATTCACCATTTCTGCAATGATTAGGCCTGAAAAAATGAAAGCTCAAACCTTACTTAGAAAAGGAGAACAACCTAATGGGATGAATTCCCTCCCTTTCGCATTGGAATTGTCGAGTTCTGGATATATTCTCTTTTCACTTTCGGATGATGAATTGGATTTTCATCAATTACAATATCAGGATTATGACGTGGATGAATGGATTCAGATTACCGGCGTATTTCTTGAAGAAGAGATGCGTTTATATGTAGATGGAGAATTAGTTAGTTCAAAAGAGGTGAAAGGAACACCAAGCACAAACTCAAAACCGCTATTGATTGGGACCCGAACTTATGGATGGTCTAACACTACAGTCGAAGGATCAATGGACGAGATTAGATTGTACGATCGAGCATTAGACGAAAATGATGTAAAACAACTATATCTAAATCTTCGAAAAGACTAATTACCGAAAGTACCAATAAATTAGGGTCGATTCTTTCCAGAATTGACCCTTTTTACTTTAAAATACTGAACAATAAACTTTTAAATATTACTATAAAATTCAATGTGAAATCATCAAATGGAGTTAGTATAAAAGACCCATTCAAAGACTGTCAGGCTCAAGTTTTATTTGACTCTAAAGATCATTATTTACCAAAGTTCACAACATACATATTGTCTTTTTTGTCATACATTCGTACTGTTATTTTACCTCACGTATTACAACCATAACTCACTTACAATGGCTACTAATTACCTTGATTCTTTTCAACGAAGACACATTGGAATCACTGAATCTGAGAAGAATGAAATGATTCAAAAAATCGGAGTTTCATCTTTAGATGAACTTGTGACTAAAACCGTACCTGACGATATCCGAATGGACAGAAAGCTTAAGGTTCCAGCTTCGATGACTGAATTTGAATATTTAAATCAATTAGAAGAAACTGCTGCTAAGAATAAGGTTTATAAATCATATATCGGTCAAGGATATTATGGAACTATAACACCTTCAGTACTCCTAAGGAATATATTCCAAAACCCAGGATGGTATACTCAATATACACCATATCAAGCAGAGATCGCTCAAGGTAGATTAGAGGCTTTACTGAACTTCCAAACTTTGGTGGCCGACTTGACAGGACTACCTATCGCTAATGCTTCTTTACTGGATGAAGCGACTGCTGCTGCTGAAGCGATGGCGATGTTTCAAGGAATTAGAAATAAGAAAAGAAAGAAGAATCCAGCTACTAAGTATTTTGTAGATCATTCTGTATTTGCACAGACACTCGATGTACTAGTGACCAGAGCAGCACCTATCGGAATCGAAATCGTACAAGGAGATTATAAAACAGTTTCATTAGATGAAGACTATATAGGCGCACTCATCCAATATCCTAATAGTAATGGATCAGTAGAAGATTATACTTCTTTTGTCGCTTCTTGTAAAGAAGAAGGGCTGCTAGTTTGTGTAGCTGCAGATCTGATGAGTCTTGCATTACTTCAAGAACCTGGAGCTTGGGGTGTGGATGTAGTGGTAGGTAATACTCAAAGATTTGGCGTTCCTATGGGATACGGTGGTCCCCATGCTGCATATTTTGCTACTTTGGAAGATTACAAAAGACAAATTCCTGGTCGTATAATTGGACTATCAGAAGATTCTCAAAATAATCCTGCTTTGAGAATGGCTCTTCAAACCAGAGAGCAGCATATTAAGCGAGATAAAGCGACTTCTAATATCTGTACTGCTCAGGCATTATTAGCGATCATGGCTGGAATGTATGCGGTATATCATGGCCCAGAAGGCATAAGACATATAGCTCAATCCATTCACCGCAAAGCTTGTAGACTCACTGCCGAATTAAAGAATATGGGTTGTGAGTTATCTAATTCTCATTTCTTTGATACGATAGCCATTCCAGCGGATCAATCTATGCAAGATAGAGCAAGAGAAGCGAGTGAATCAATGGAGATGAATTTCTTCTATACCAATAGTCATATACTTATTTCTGTAGATGAGACTACCATGGAAAACGATCTTAAAAAGATTGGAGAAGTGATGGCCTCTATAATCGGTAAGGGCTATGCTTGTATCGAGAATACAATAGACAGTAATATTCCTTCTGATTTAGAAAGGACAACAGAATACTTAACGCATCCTACCTTTAGTAATTATCATACTGAGAGTAAGATGATGAGATATATTAAGAAATTAGAGAATAAAGATCTGTCTCTAGTTCACTCCATGATCTCTTTAGGGTCTTGTACTATGAAGCTTAATGCTGCTACAGAATTGATTCCTGTAAGTTGGCCTGCATTTGCAAATATCCATCCTTTTGCTCCGTTGAACCAAGTACAGGGATATCAACAAATCTTTGAAGAGTTAACAGAGTATCTTTCTGATATTACTGGATTCACAGATTGTTCATTACAGCCTAACTCGGGTGCACAAGGAGAATATGCTGGATTATTAACCATTAAAGCCTATCATGAAGACAGAGGTGATTATCACAGAAATGTAGCAATTATTCCTCAATCAGCGCATGGTACTAATCCGGCAAGTGCAGTAATGGCCGGTATGAAAGTAGTAGTAGTCAAAACGGATGAAAGTGGTAATATCGATATAGAAGATCTCAATGCTAAAGCAGAAGAGCACAAAGAAAATCTATCTGCGTTAATGATTACTTATCCTAGTACACATGGCGTGTTCGAAACAGCGATCAGAGCGATATGTCAAAAGATACATGACTGTGGGGGATTAGTGTATATGGATGGAGCCAATATGAATGCTCAAGTTGGGCTTACTTCGCCAGGATTAATTGGAGCAGATGTATGTCACCTAAATTTACATAAGACCTTTGCTATACCTCACGGAGGAGGAGGACCAGGAATGGGACCTATATGTGTCAACGATAAACTAAAACCATTTTTACCAGGACATAAATTGATACCAACAGGAGGTACTAAAGCGATACCAGCAGTATCCGCAGCGCCTTGGAGTAGTGCGAGTATCTTATTGATCTCGTATGCCTATATCAAGATGTTAGGCTATGATGGTCTAAAGAGTGCCACTGAGTATGCAATACTTAATGCCAATTATATCAAGGCGCGTTTGGAGGATCATTATTCGGTATTATATACTGGGGAAGAGGGTATGGCTGCACACGAACTGATCTTAGATCTTAGACCGTTCAAGGCGATATGTAGTGCTGAAGATGTTGCGAAAAGATTGATCGATTATGGATTCCATGCTCCTACCTTATCATTCCCTGTGGCAGGAACGATCATGATCGAACCGACTGAATCCGAAGATAAGGATGAGTTAGATAGGTTCTGTGATGCGATGATAGGTATCAAGGCTGAAATCGATGAGGTGGCTACAGGAGCTCAGGATCCGGAAAATAATGTGCTTCATAATGCACCACATACAGAGGCCATGATTACTACGGATCATTGGGATTATCCGTATACGAGAGAAAAGGCGGCATTCCCTATCGAATATTTAAAAGGTGGGGGGAAATTCTGGCCAGCGATAGGTAGGGTAAATAATGCTTACGGAGATAGAAATCTCATATGCACTTGTCCTCCGATAGAGGATTATATGGAGGCCTAAGCCTACTTAAGAACATTAAAATAATTAAAATGAAATACCCACTACTAGCTTTATTAGCCACACTGTCTAATTTGATTTTTGCTCAGAATTATATCGATCATATTTTTATCAATGATGACTTCCCTTTTCATAACGAAGTCAAGGCAGGTGATTTAAATAATGATGGCACTTTAGACATTGTTGCATTGAGTAATCAACAAAGATTTTTAACGGTGGGCTTCGTTTCTCCAGGTCTAAATAGCTTACAAACAGTATCTATAGCTACGGAATTTTCTATGTTTAATCTTGAGTTGATAGATTTAGATTCGGATGGAGATCTCGATATTCTCTGTTCAGCTCCTTTTGAAGACAAGGCGTATTGGTGGGATAATGAAGGTCAGGAAGTCTTTACTCGCAAGGAAGCACCTTTTGCAGATTATAATGGCTTTAAGATCGCAGATATTAATAATGATGGTGAAGATGAGTTAATTGTAGGACAGAATGACGCTGTCAATATTCTTTCCTTTAGTAATGCTCAAGCACAATTTTTGGCTACCGTGGAGTCAGGCTTCGATGCACCTGATGCAAAATCGATGGAAGTATTAGATGCTAATAATGATGGATTATTAGATATAATAACTTCTGATGCTTTTGATGGAATAATTCTTTATATGCAAACTACATCTGGATCTTTCAATCGAATCGAATTATTACCAGAAGTTTTTAGTATTGATAAAATTGAAATTGCAGATTTCAATAATGATGGAAATTATGACTTATTAGCGGCATCCAGATTTAACGGAAGCACCAAAATTTTGATTAATAATGCGGATGGCACTTTTGAAGAAACTAGATTGCCGGTTGAGGTAGAACGTATTGAATTTGCCAATCTAATTGACTATGACTCGGACGGAGATCAAGATATCTTATATGTGGATACAGGATTTGGTGAGGATGCCATACTCAATGTATATATCAATACAAATGGTGAATGGGAAACTCAACAGATTTCAACTGTTTTTGAAGACGCGGAAAATGCAGTCATAGTAGATATCGATCAAGATTTTGATGAAGATATAATTTTAGTAGACAATCAATTTTTTGACCCATCCATATCCATTTTAGAAAATGATAATCCTAACAATTCGAAGGAAATATATTTTCCAGATTATGTAATAACACCTACCATTACAAATGAGAATTTTAGCATTTCGTCTGAGACTGAATTAGAGTATAATGTATTTTCGATGTCCGGTGTTAAAATGTTAGATGGCAAAGTGACCGGCAAGTCAATTATTTTATCTTCTAATTGGACACCTGGAATGTATTTAGTTCAATTAGTATCTGACAATTCTTCGATAACACAAAAAATTATTAAGCAATAATTGTCAATTCAATCTAAAAGCTATTGAATAAGTACGAAGAGTTGGTTCTTTCTATTTATCGAAATGCTACTTTCGTTTTAATACCAAATTTATTTGTTCTATTTTCATTATGTGAAAAAATGGCAGGATAAAGGGTATTGGGTCTCTAAACAGTACTATTGGCAATCAATGGCCTACTATCTATTTAATGCGGTTAAGTATAGATCGTTGACTTTTTTTTCAGCATGTAATCCAGCTTTGAGTTTTGGCGGTATGCTAGATGATGACAAGACAGAAGCATATAAGCTCATTCCGGATCATTATCTTCCAAAAATGTTGGTCTATGATTTTAAAATCGATTTAGAAAATCAATTAGAGAGTAAATCGATTCATTTTCCTGTAATAGTAAAGCCCAATATGGGATATAAAGGATACGCCGTTAGAGAATGTCAAGATTTAAATGAATTAGTCAATTATCTCAAAAATTTAGACCCTTCCAAAGAATGGCTGATACAAGAATATATAAATCTGAAATGCGAATATTCTATTATGTATTATTTCTGTCCAGTGTCAAAGCAAAGAGGCATCACCTCTGTAAGCACTAAAAAATATCCGACAGTTATAGGCGATGGAATTAGTACCATCCATAAGTTATTACTTCAGTATGCAAATCCATTTGTAAATAAGCATTATTTGCTGAATAAATGGAAAACAGAATTAGAAGTCATTCCTTCAAAAGGTCATGAAGTAATATTACATCATATCGGAAATTATAGTCGAGGCAGTAAATTCTATTCGTTGATGAGAGAAAGTGATGAAGCGCTTACTTCTGCAATGAATGAAGTATTCCAACGTGAAGATGAAATCTATTTTGGTCGACTCGATATCAAAGCGAATTCAATGGAGCACGTTCGCAGAGGAGATTTTAAAATCATGGAAATAAATGGAGCTAAATCAGAACCCTTACATATTTATGATCCACAATATGGATTTTGGTCCAGGATAAAAGATGTTCATACTCATTGGAAAATCATGACACGAATTGTGGATGAAAGACTAGAGCAAGGTTACCAATTTCCGGGTAATATAGAAGGACTGAGATCTGTGCAAGCCGTGAAGAGGGCAGTACGTTAATAATATTATAGCAAATATTGATTACCTAACTACGGTAACGTCTCCTGCGAGATTTTTCACGAATCCATCTAACCATTCTACTTCTGCGTACCAGACATAAACACCTGGATTGACAGGAGAATTATTATAGTTTCCTCTCCATCCTTCGTTTGCCTCGCCTAGACGTTTAGAGGTTGTACTATACACCAGATTTCCCCAACGATCATAAATGTTGAATTCATTGACTGTTACAAAATCGGTGCCTGTAAGGAAGAATACATCATTGGTACCATCGCCATTTGGACTGAAAACATTTGGTGAGAATACATCTCTCTCCTTATTCACACGCACTGTTATTTCTATTTCATCCACACATCCAGCTAAAGTAGTAACTATAGCTATATAGGTTTGATTGAAGAGCGGCCGTACGGTAGGATTTTCACAATCTGGACAGCTGAAATTACTGTCACCTGTCGGATCGACCCATTCAATGGTATAGGAATTACTATTCGTTATGATATCAATATCTAAATCAATAAATTCTCCAAGCATAATTTCATACTCATCTTGTATAGTAGAGATATCTATGAACTCTTCGCTTACAGAAATATTCTTAACAATTATCTCACAATTATTTCTTGCCTCTACTGTAAAGTTACCTGGTCCAGTAATAGTTTTTACAGGATCAGTTTCATCATCATCCCAAATTATGGTAGCACCAGGAATACTTGCATCTATGATTAGATCTTCATCTTCACATTTGAAGTATTCTTCGTCGATAAAATCTAGAGAGAGTTCTAACACGGTTATATCTGTACTATCTTCTTTGATGAAGGTGTCTGGATCATCAGATAAAGTGAACGATCCTAACTCTAAAGGAAGGTTGACTAATTGGGCTTGGTTTTTATAAACGCCACTCGGTATATCGTCGATGTATGCACTGATTATGATACTATCTTTCCCTGGATATACTTCCATTCCTGTGATGGAAACCAAAGATCCACCACTGAGACTTTCATCTCCACCATAAGGGTTACGTAATATATCTACCAATTCGAAGCCCGGTGGCAAGACATCTATTAGATTGATACCTTGTCTTGGAGAACCAGAACTATTAGCTATTGTGAATGTATATTCAACTAACTCACAAGGGAAAGTTTCTCTTGGCAGTACAGTTTTTTCTAGTTTAATAGTATAAGGACAACTACATCCATCATTACCTTGAGCGATAGGTCCATTAGTCAAAACGGCTACAGCTCCAGTATTCTTATTGATTTCAAAAAGTTTATCTTGATTGGCTTGATTAATGACACCACCGTAGGCGAATAAATTACCGAAAGTATCAAAAAATAAGGCTCCGATAGAATTCACCATGGGCTGCTGGGGAAAGCTCAAATCAATATTACCAGTATCGGAATTGATTTTAACCAAACGCTTGGCATTGCTATCTAATCCATATAGTGTTCCGTCTTC
>CALBEE010000016.1 GCA_937927575.1 uncultured Saprospiraceae bacterium
TACTTCTTGAGCAGTAGATGATATCGGCGAATTACATAATGCAGTGTTTTCTTCATCCGTATCGTCATCTCCGTCAGTTGTGTCATCTCCGTTACCATCATCACCTGTTGTATCGTCACCAGTATCGCCGCCGTCAGTATCGCCGCCACCTGTTGTATCTCCTCCGCCAGTGTTACCTCCATCTGTCGGTGAGCCACTGTAGACATTAGAAATATTAGAAGTAAGATTACTTAAGCTTGAAGCCAAATAATTGGACATTCTTGACGCTTGACCAGAGCTGAACATATACATACATGCATCATTAGTGTAATCCATGTAACTCATGTGTAAGTCTATAGATCCACAAGAGCTTGTATTTGCCTCAGGACAACCAAAGTTTGAATTGTCTTGTGATGGCGTATCCGCGATGCCATCATCAGATCCACAACCACCATCACCCCATAGATGATCTAACAATAAGTAATGGCCCAATTCGTGAGTAAGTGTACGTCCTAAATTATAAGGTTCGTTTGGAGCTATAGATCCACATCCTGATCCGCTACCGAAAGCATTGGCATCTATTACGACTCCATCTCCTGTTCCGGATCCTCCAAGTGGAGAGTATCCCAGAAATCCTAGATTAGGTCTCACGAATATATTGATATACCCAGACCAGTCCAAATCATTATCGCCGGTCACAGTATTAAAAGTAACCGCTACTGTACCATCGGCAAGACCAGATCCGGCAGGATGATTTTGATCCGCCAGACAGAATTTAATACACGCGTCAGTCGGTGTTACTCCTGGATAGTTTCCTGCCACTGCGTCAAAATTAGATACATCAGAATTAGTAGCTTGATAATCTGCATTGAGTATATCTATCTGTGATTGCGCCAATGCTCTTAGACAATCTTCGTCAGGATTGGTTACGTTTTGAAAGTGTACAGCCATTGGTAGTATGATAGGCGAAGTACAATCTTCTACACTTCTGGTTTGAGCCAAAGTGCTCATTTTTTGAACTCTTTTTTCGAATGCCGCTCTGTAATCTGAGTCATTCATTAATGAGTGTTGATGTTCAGTTGATTGACATGTTCTTTCAGAATAATTTTGATCTTCAGCTGCTTGATCTACTGATTCTGTTGAAAGTAATTTTTCGTCGTCACTACAAGATGAAAGGAATAGTGCAGTAAAGAAAAAACAGCATAACATTAACTTCTTCATAATTTAAAAATTTAGAGATTTTAAAAATATCGTTTGTAATAAGTACATGATTGCGCATCATACAGAGTAGAGTTGCATAAGCGATATGATTCCCCTAATAGTTTTTAAATTTATTTCAATGAATTGTTAATGGAAGGAGTAGTTGGTGGTATAAGGTGTTGATTATCAATGATTTTGTTGGAATTTATTTTTTCAAATATATTGATATTCAGTGGAAGAGATCCAGTTTTTAGTAGCTGCTTCGGTTAATACGTAAGAAGTCACAGATCGATATCATTTACCTTCTCGATAGAGCTTCGCTATAAATAATTGCTTGACCTATTTAATTTTATAGTTGGTTATTTTGATTAACTAGATGGTAATTCAAAATGTTATGTACTTGCTCAATAAAGAATTATTCTTTAACGACTTTGTACGTATGTGTTTTTCCTTTAATGGATGTTGTAATCAAGTACATACCTCTTGGATGATTGTCAAGATTAATTTTCATTTCTGCAGAAGTGAATTTCGAAGAATATAGCAGATCACCCATTAAAGAATATAATTGGATTCGATCACCTGGAGATGGCATTAAAGCATTAAGTTTAAATATTATATCAGAATGGGTTGGATTGGGATAGAGTATTCCTTTAGCATCATCGCTTAAAATGTTAATGCTAGATGTCATAAGTTCATCATTGCATCTATTGATAAATGCAGTGCTCGATTCCGTACTCACGGACTGGATAGCTGTAGAATCTTTACAAATACATCTTCCATCATTTTCATTATACGTGAAGTATGGTGCATTCGTTTCAAATGTCTTAAGTGTGCATTGTTCTAATGATAGTGAATCACTAGTTAGCATTTGTAAAGGATGGCTCCAATTGGTAAATAAAGTATTTCCATCGCTCCAATGATTTACTCCAGGTAATTGGTCTATATCACAAGGTTTAAAGAAGAGCATATATAATGCCCCAGCGCTACCAGCTCCAGCACCTCCACCATAGTTGATAGCAATCGTGCCATCACCTCTAATATCACCAAGATATGATATCGAACGTGAAAATCTCTCTTCAGTAGTTAAAGATAAATCGAATCCACCTTCGGTACTATTAATTCTAGTATAGGATTTTACTGTTTTATCGGCATTAAGATATAAGATGTAACCCCAGCCTTCAGCTTGTTGGTTTGCCCCAGTCATTAAATCATCAATACCATCTCCATTTAGATCACCTACTTTGCATAATGCATGACCAAAATTGGCTCCTTGCGTGCCATTAGGATTGTCGCCTGTTGTTAAAGCGTCAGTGAATCCATTCATGCCTTCTGTAATTTTAACTTTGGACTCTACATTGAAAGTGTTGCTATTTAAGGATAAAATCCAAATCGCTCCTTTTCCATTGTTAGATGTAAATGCGCCTACAGCCATTTCTAATGTTCCATCATTATCTATATCTCCCAGCATGGCCACTTCTCTTCCACCAAATTTGTCTTCATCTTCAAGGCCCAATCCAAAGCCACCTTCTATGGAATTAATTGTCACAATTTCTTCTGTGATCACTTGTGAGAATTCGTCAAGAAATAAAATATTGATGGCACCTCTATTACTTCCGCCAACATCTGAATTAGGATCACATGCTACTAAGTCAATTCTACCATCATTATTGATGTCTCCTATTGCAGAAAGTCCTTGCGCAATGATGTTCGAATTTTTGACGAAACTTTTAACTGTTCCATCATTATTTAAATGGATAATGTATAGCGCATTATTATTGGAAGAAGGTGCTGAAGCGGCTATATCTGGTATACCATCATCATTATAATCTCCAATACCTGCCACTCCATAACCAAAGAAATTGCTATTTAATAATACTTCATTAAATCCACCATCTAACATTGATATTTTCTGATTGGCTTTTACGGTACCATCATTATTAAGGAATACTATGTATAAGGCACCGGCATCAGTGGCACCATCATCATCCGATCGTGCTCCGATAACAAGATCTACATTTCCATCTCCATCGATATCACCCACTTTATCATGGTCTCGACTAAATCTATCTCCAGGTTCTAAATCTGCAATGAGTCCACCTGATCCATTTTCGATCTTTATCTGTCCATCAGGACTCCAATAAGTACTGACTTGGGCATTAATGTAAGTGGTAAAACAAAAGAACAAGGCAAAAGTAAATTTTTGGAGACGTCTATTCATATTCAAGTAGATTGGGTTATTAAAAATAATTAGACGCGCTACTTAATAAGAAGTTTAATATCCTTACCTCATGAATTATGCGTTTTCATATGTTAAAGAGCTTTTATCAATTCTAGATATTCCTTAGTTCTATTTTTTGGACTGCAGGATTTATATCGACTCTACAAAATCTAGAAAAACTTTTTTATGTAATTCTAAATCCATATTGGCAGATAATGCCACTCTTGCAATATAATCCTTATCTCCTTCTTTAGTCGTTCCTTGTGTTGAGGTAGCAGGTATGGTCCAGTAACAACCTTTGAGCTGACCATAACTTACACAGTATTTACTTTCGTCAGGAATTTCAGTAATCATAAGTTTGATCAATTTGTGATTGAGCGCGCGTTTATAACTTTCTTTTTCTTCTGGAGTATTTCCTTTAGTGGGTAGATCTAATGAAAATACAGAAGGTGTGAATCCTTGACTCGCCAAGGCCTCAGAAACAAAATTTATTTTTGCATTCGGTAATGTCTCATGAATATAGTTTACGAATGATCGGGTATTGACATAGGCATCACCAATTCTTTGGATCATGGAAGGCATTTGCTTCGCTAAAATATCATATTGTAATGCTGTCGCTTCATTATCACAGAGACTAAGATGTAATTCTATCTTATCCATTAGGTCATGGGTTAAGCTATTTCCGATGCAATATCCTGCAGTACATAATCCACCACTCGGAAATTTTGATCCACTGGCGTAAGAGATTGTCCTAACTGTAGAAAGTATTGCACCTTCGCCGAGGAAATGCACATTAGGACAAAAAGTTTGATCTAATATAAAAACTGGATCAACGGCTAGTCTTCCACTTTCTGTTTTTCTTTCTTTACTAAGCGCATCTTTTAATTTAATGAGATCTGGTACTTCTACTCTTGGATTAGTAGGAATCTCTGCGATGATATATGGGATGGCATCTTCTTTTGCAATCTTATCCAATACGATATGTATACCTTCAACCATATCATTGCCACCATCCACTGGTAGATCGACAATTTCGACATTTTCAATACATGCCGCGACTCTTCTTGCTTGATCATTAGTACCCCCATAACAATTAGGAGGTACTACAAATTTAATTTCTTTTCCTGGATGATTTTCTACGGCATCATGAATTAGACCCATCATGATAGCATATTGAATCGAAAGTCCACTCGAACCTACAACTGCTTTTGAATTACTATTTGTAATTTTTTTAATAGCTTCTATGACTTTAGTTTTTGCAATAGAAATATTGATAGCATCAGAAGTTAGACTAGATTTAGATGTCAATGCTTCTAATACACTCAGACAATTAGACGGCGTCATAGCAATTGTTTCTCTTCTACGTACATGCTGGATGTCGGAAATGTACTCCTGGTTTTTCAAATTATTTATTACTAATACACTACCTAGATGCTGGTATGTATAGATCCCAAAATCAATTTCTTGAGGAAGCGGAGAATTGAGTGTATTGTGATCAGAGATTAATATAGTACTACCTTCAAATTTTGAAATATCATTTATATCTTTTACCTGCTCAACTTCAAATTTGTATCCATATACAATTCGTATAATTTCGATGTCGAAACTAGATGGCAATTTATCAGTATAGATTATTCTGGAGCTTTTATTCTTTAAAAGGTTAGTCCTTAGAACGGCTAAAATTGGAGTTACTTGAGAAGAAAAACTGATGATGCTCTCAGGTCTTTGGTTTTTCATTTTCGCTAAAGCCCACTCTAATACACAAGACAATGGATGGCCCAGTCTTATATAATCATATGCGGTAGGGAGAGCATTTAGAGTGGCAGTATCAGTAATGCCTTGATGATACAATCCTTCCAACGCTTCGGTAAACTCAATTTTGGCTAGTTTCTCATTGTAGATATCAAGTCGATGTGTAGTAGTACTAAGCCAACCTTCTGGCATATTTGCTAATACATCTTTTATATAATTCAGCATTTTATCGTCTTTTAAATTGTAATGTTCTTAGGCTCGGCAAGCTACGGTATTTAGATAGATTTTGGAAGCGCTTTGAAGTTCTATAAGGTATATATTTATGGTAGACCAAGTATTATTATCTCCTTTTACACGACAGTATCTTGTCAATCTTAGTCTAAGCATTACGCTCAAGAATTAATTTCATATTTTGTGTCTTTAATAATTTTAACCGGTGACGTCCGACAAACAACATTTCAGAGCTATGCTGCGTGGTAATGATCTAGCATTAAGATCATTGCTCAATACATACCATAACTATTTGGTAGTCGTCGGATTACGTTATCTTACTGATCGGCAGCGTGTTGAAGATGTAATTCACGATACTTTCGCAGATTTATGGAATAAGCAACAGGACATAGATGTTCAATCAGTGAAGTCCTTTTTGCGCGGCGCAGTGGTGAATAAATGTTTGGCTATCATACGCAAAGACAGTCGCATAGATCTAGTTGAAGAACATAGTTACGACCTTAGTAATCAAGAGCCTAGTCCAGATGAGTATCTCGACCGAGATCAACTAGAGAAAGAAATATATAAGATCATAGATAATTTACCACCTAAGTGCGGACAAGTATTTCGATTGAGCAGATTTGAAGGGAAATCACATCAAGAAATATCAGAAGCTATGGATATATCAAAGAAAACCATCGAAAATCATATGACTCGCGCCTTGAGAACCTTGCGAGACCAACTCAAAGAAAGAGAGTTACTACTTATGATATGGATGATTGCAAATATGTACAATTAAACTAGGGGAATGATGAAAGACAAGAAACATTACAGCAGACAAATAAATATTTTCCAATCCCAATGGAATAAGGTATGAGTACTGAAGAGTACATAGCGTTAGTATATAAAAACCTCAAGGGTGACTTGACATCTAGAGAGTTTAAGCAGTTAAATGACTTAACCGCTAAGAACATGGCTATGTCGCAATTGAGATTAGAGATAGAGGATGCTTGGGACATCTCTGGAGAAGAACCACAAATAATCACAAGAAAAGATACCGAAGCTCTAATCTCGAAATTGAAAAATCAGGATGTAGAGAGTGCCTCTAAACCCTCCCAGACGAAGTCATATAATCTCAGACGAATTATCGGAAATGTGGCTGCCTTACTCATCTTAGCGCTTGGTGCCATATGGCTGATGCGTGATCAAGTTACCGTATATGATGCTGCTGGTCAGTATACATTAGCCGATGAATCGATAATAGAGTTAAGAGAAGGAAGCAGGGTAGAGGTTTCTTCTTTTGATGAGTCTTCTCGAAATGTTAAACTCGTGGGAGAGGCTTTCTTTGTAGTGGCTAGGGATACCAAAAGGCCTTTTGTGGTTACTACTAAAGATACACGTACTGAAGTATTGGGTACTAGTTTTTTAATTAAAGAATCTTACGGTAAAACCTACATAGATCTCAAAACAGGTGAAGTTTCCTTTGAGAGTTTACATGCACCTAGTAAAAGCATACTCACGCCAGGAATGCAAGCGGTTTGTGATCAAAGAGTCGTGAATATCACCGAGCAATATTCAAATCTTTCTGGATGGAAAGAGGGTGTCTATACATATAAGGACACCAAACTTTCTGTTATCCTAGATGAGTTTAAGATTATATTCGATGCTAATATTGAAGTCGTAGATATGACTTTGTATGATTGTACTTTAAGTGCTATCTTGACAGGTGATAATATCGATGATGTATTAACTCAGATCGCTAATCAACTGGAAATGGAAGTGGTGAGTGATGATGGCAAATGGAGACTCTCTGGTGGGAAATGTAAGTAAAGTATTAGTTATGCTCTTGTACTGCTGTACTCAATTAGCAGCACAGAATTCTAATTCATTCACTATTCAAGATGCATTATTAGAGGTGGCCAAAGCGCATAAGCTTTCTCTTGTTTTCAATGCAGATAATATTCCTAAACAGCAAGTACAATTTTTGGAAAATTCGAATGCCAACTTGCAACTTGATGCGATTTTGCAAAACACTAATTTGGAATATCTAATAGAGTCTAATCAGATTTTTTTATTCGTTAAACGGAATATTTACGGATATATTGAAGACGCCGCTACCGGCGAAAAATTAATAGCGGCGACGATATATATACCCGAGACGAGCAATTATGCGATTGCGAATGAGCAGGGATATTTCTCGTTTTCTACTATTGAAGATTCGATTTCCATAGAGGTTTCTTATTTAGGATTTACAACCTTGCTAAAGACGTTAGGCAAGGATCTCATGGATCGTCCTATAGTATTGCAGCTAAATGCAGACAATGACCTAGAAGAAGTATTGATATCTGATTTGGCTTCCACTGCTATCGAACAAAATTACATAGAGCTTAATAAAGGAACGGATATACTTTTACACCAAAATCAGGCGGTCTCGGCTATCGGTGGAGAGCCTGATATTTTTCAAGCTATGATGCGTCAGTCGGGTGTTAATTCTGGTACAGATGGAATTGGTGGTATGCATGTAAGAGGAGGCAAAAATGATCAAAATCTTATTATAGTAGATGGTGTCAAATTATATAATTCAGCACATGCCTTTGGTGCTTTTTCAATTATAAATTCTGGAATTGTCGATCAAGCAAGATTATTTAAATCTGGTGCCAGTGGCTCTCGGTTTGGTAGATTGTCATCAGTTATGGATGTCAAAACTAAAGATCCAAACCTCAAATCGATTAAGGCTTCAGGCCAAATATCAACAGTGGCTTCGCAAGCTTCGATTGAATTGCCGATTATTGAAGATAAGTTGGCTGTTATGCTTACAGGAAGACGTACGCATATTGATCCATTTATTAAGAATAGAACGAGTAAAAGTAAATTAGATGACTTCAATTCATTCGGTGAGACTAATTATAGTTTTCAGGATTGGAATCTAAAAGCCTATGCCAAATTAAATGCTAAAAATCGAATATTTGTATCGGCATATCGCGGAAGAGATAGATATGACGACAATGACTTTATTGATGTTGTAGATGATTTTGGTTCTGGATATTTTTTAGATCAGCAGTTGTATTATGATTGGAAAAATCAATTTGCTTCTATAAGGTATAATTGGTTATTAGGTGCGCATACCATTGCAAATATTCAAGTCAGTGCATATGAATATTCGTATGAAAATTATTTAGAGTGGGATGTAGAAGAGGAAGACTTTGGACAGATATTTTATGCCAGAGATTATCAAGAATTTCAATCCGGTGTTAAACATCAAAATGTCAATTTAGATTGGCAAACTCTAATAGGTAACCATCATTTTCAATATGGTGCTACTTTGGGTAAAAAGAGATATGTTCTTGGTGAAATAATAGAAGAAGAAAGAGACTTCGAAGTGGACCCTACGATTCCTATCCCAGAAGCTGAATACTTATCTATTTTCTCTATAGGTAATTATGATACCCAGGAATTATCCATCTATTTTTCAGATAAATTTAAAGTTTCTAATTCTTGGCTCTTAGATGGTGGACTATATTTTACAAGATTCAGTACGATTAGCGAATTGTTTCTGGATGATGATTATGATGGACAGAGTGTACATGGTTATTTGAAAACATTGTTTCAACTAAATAATTATTTCTCAATAGGTGCGTCTGTAGGATCTTATATACAAGTGGAGCATTTGCTGACTACAAGTGACAATGGATATCCTAATGATATTTGGGTGCCTAGTTCCGAACAGTTAAAGCCTGAGCGTTCTAATCAATTAGAGTGGTTTGCTGAATTAACTGCAAGTAATCAATCTTTAAAATTGTCAACGTATATTAAGCGGCAAGAGAATATTCTTTTTTATGATACGATCAGGACATTACCATCGCTAACCAATATAGATCGAGATTTTCTTGAAGAAGTGTTAGCAAGCGGTAATGCATTGGGCTTTGGTATAGAAGCCAACTATTCCTATTTTTTAAAAGATCGATTGGCTCTTAATGCAGCCTATACTTATAGTGAGACGGATTATCAATTTGATCGAATAAATAACGGAGAAGCTTTTCCTTTTGATTTTTCTATTCCGCATACTTTTACAATTGGAGGAAATATATTTTTGAATAAGAGATGGACTTTTTCTTGGGATTGGTATTATGCATCTGGTAAGCCCTACACATTATATAATTCGTTGTTTGAATTTTCACCTTTTGATAGAGATATCGAGAATGAAAATATAATAACGGTAGATGAAGAAGATTATAATAGTAATATATTACCATCCACGCATAAGTTGTCATTCTCTTTTTCTACTTACTGGAATTGGGGTAAAGCGAGAAGTGACCTTTCTTTAGGAATTCAAAATGCTTATAATCGTAAGAATGTGATTTACCAATACGAATTAGAAGGTGTAGGTTTGCAAGAGCAATTAGGCTTTGCTTTATTGCCTATGGTAAGGTGGAGAGTAGGGTGGTGATATTTGGTACTACTTTTTGAATGAATCAATAAACTCTTTTCTTACCCTTTTGGCTAAGGGTACGGTTTGGTCATTTCTCATTTTAATAACGCCTTCATTATCTATGGATTTGAGATATTTTAGATTTATGATGTGAGATTTATGTACTCTAAAAAACATGCCTCGATCTAATAGTTCTTCATGGTGCTTAATGTTTTTGGATGACGTAAATTTCTTTCCATCTTCGCAAACGATTAATGTGTAATTTCTTTGGGCTTCAAGTCTAACAATGTCTTCTACCAAGATAAAATCTATTCCATTGGCATTCGGAATGGGTAGAAGTTGGGTGTCTTTGTTTAAAATATCTTTTAGAATGGCGCTATACTTTTCATTTGATTTTTTAGTGTTCTTAGTAAATTGTTGAATGGCTTTTTCTATTTTGTCTATTTCATATGGTTTGGTGAGGTATTGTAAGAAGAAGTAGTCAAAGGCTTTCTTTTTTATTTCGGTATAGGCGGTGATAAATATTATTTCAAAATCCAAACTATCGAGATCTAATCGATCCAGAATATCAAAACTCTCACCATCCGGTAGATGGATGTCCATAAATACAAGATCTGCATTTATAGATTTAAGAAGGTTGATACTTTCTTCTACACTAGATGCTTCGCCTACAATTTCGATATTTTGAATGTAGTTTTCTAGTATATGCTTTAGGGCATTTCTGGATTGGAGCTCGTCTTCTATAAGTACTGTTTTGATCATGATTTAGCTTTTTTGCTGACTGGAAACATCAGTGTGGCCTTAGTTCCGGACTCTGTATCGTTTTTGTATTCCATGATTTCAAATTTGGACTTAGGGAATTGTTTGCTTAGATGTTTTATTCTTTTTCTAATATTGCTTAATGCTATTCCACGAGATGCTTCTTTACGAGTACTTCGGCTTTTGCTGAGTCCGATTCCATTATCTATGACTTCGCATTTGAGGTAAGTATCGATTTTCGTGAAGATTATGTCAAGGTGTTTTGGTACATCATTAGTAAAATCGAAAGCATGCATAATCACATTTTCTACTAAGGGTTGGATCATCATAGTGGGTATCGAAATGTTTTCTTTTTTGCAAATATCAGTATCTATGCGATAATTAAATTGATTGCTGAATCTTAGTTTTTCAAGGTCCAAATAGAGTTCGAGATGTTCTATTTCTTGGTTCAGGCCTACTTCAGTTTTCCTAGAGTCACTAATGATCACTCTGATCAATTTGGCAAACTTAGATAGATAATTACTAGCTTCGCGTTTATTTCCAGTAAGAACAAAGTTTTGAATTGAGCTTAGGCAATTATTGATAAAATGTGGGTTCATTTCCATCACTAATGCTTTTTGCTTAAGTCGTGTAATTTCAAGTTCTTGTTGTAATTCTTTCTTTTGTTTTCTCAGTCTTGAGCT
>CALBEE010000017.1 GCA_937927575.1 uncultured Saprospiraceae bacterium
GTTTTTGTTTGGTCTACTTGCTTATCTGGAATCTCACTATTTATCCGAAGATTCGGTCCAATACAATAGCAGTGGCTATACCCGCATTCAATGACTCCGCGATTTTCCCATCAGCACCTTCGATGAGAATCTTTTGATCAATATATTGCATATTTTCCAAGCGGATTCCTTTCCCTTCATTACCAATAACCAGCACACAAGGGTCTAATTTTACAGATCTATCTATAGGTCTTCCATCCAAAGCTGTACCCAATATTTTCATATTTACCACTTCATTCAATTCATTGAGATCAGCAATATAGTAATCCATATTATTATGGCTTCCCATGGCGGCTTGAACCACTTTTGGATGAAAATAATCTACACTATCTCGGCTACATACTATCTGAGATACACCATACCAATCGGCAGTACGTATGATAGTACCTAGATTACCAGGGTTTTGAATACCGTCTAAATAGAGTGTAGAAGCCTCTTTTAACGAATGTTTATGATCATTCTTCAAAATATCACATAGCAAAAGTACCTTGGTTGGCGTTTTTAATTGAGATATTTTTTTCATCTGCCTATCCTCAACAATTACAATATTACTTTGATGAGCAGCAAGAATATCATTGTGCAATTCAACCCAGTCCTCTTGGGCATAGATGGTATCCACATTATACTTCTGTGCCTTTAAGAATTCGATGCAGCATTTATCGCCTTCAGCAATGAATTTATTATACTTTTGTCTGAATTTCCCAAGTCTTAAAGACTGTAAGAATTTTATGGTAGTAGCTGTGAGCACTTTAGTTGATTTGGAAGAAATAATGAGGCATATTGATGGTGCCACTAAATAAAAATATGTCCACAAGATATAGCGAAAATATATACTTTACTATCCTTGCTCTAATACTCTTAGTCTTGAGTGTCTCATCATGTAATACGGCTAAGCGATTAACTGCTGGGCAAACCTTATTGGAAGAAAACAAAGTAACTCTTAATGCTGAAGATAAAATAGAAGATGAGGATCTCCTCAAAAATGAATTAAATTCTTTTATCTCTCAAGAACCTAATGGTAACGCCTTCTTTTTTATTCCACAAGAATGGATCTACCTAATCAATAATGATGAAGATGATACCAAGTGGTATAATAACTTCGCCAGAAATTATCTTGGTGAAGTACCTTCTATATACGATCACTATGCAAGTGAAGAGACAGCTATTAGCATGCAAAAGTATCTTCGAAATAAAAAAGGATTTTATGATGCTGAAGTTTCCTTGGATACTTCATCAAGAAGCTACAAAACCTATGTAGAATATGTTATAGAAGCTAATCGAAGATATTACATCAATAGTCTAGAAATAATTGGTAAAGACACCAATATGGTAGAGATTATAAAAGGTATGCAATCCAATAGTTTAGTCAAAGTAGGTGATCCGTTAGATGCGGCTGCTTTTGATCTCGAAAAGACAAGAATTGTAAATGAATTACAGAATAAAGGATATGCTAATTTTGCACCAAACTACATCGATATCAAAGGAGATAGTACAGGACTAGATCATAAGGTAGATATCTTTATGGAGATATATCCTCCTGCTCCCGGAGAAACGCATAAAAAATATCGAGTAGGTGACGTTAATATCTATACTGACTATTACCGTGGTGCAAAGGCTGAAGATTTCTATAGCGAAAAAATTGGCAAGTATACTTACTTCGGAAAGACGAAAGACTTCTTAGTAAAACCATCAGCGCTTAGTTATAAAACATTCTTAGAACCAGGAGAAATTATCCGTAAAGATGATCGACTAAAAACCTTCAAAGGATTATCTGGATTATCCAGTTACAGATTTATTTCCATGAATCCTTACAATGATCCTGCTGTAGATACCATTATCAATTTTGATATTTTTCTTACTTCTTATCAGAACAAATGGATTGGAGATTACGGTGCAGATTTATTCTACTCCAATATTGCTGCAGCTTCTAATGCTAATATAATTGGCTACTCAGTAAGTACCACATTTAATAATAGAAATGCATTTGGAGGTTCCGAAACTTATTCGATTGGTTTAGAATATGGCCAAGAACTAATTCTCAATCCATTGTCATCGCGTACAGTAAGTGCTTCATTGCAAAATTCATTAAACATACCACGAGAAGTAAATTTATTAGGCTTATCAAGTGCCTTGCGTGCATTGAGAATCGTATCGGCAGAAGGCTTAAAATCTTTCAAAGAACAAGCACAAACCAATATTGAGGGAGGAATAAGAATACAGCGAATTAGAGAATTTTTAAATGAAGAAGAAGTAGGTGTTTCTTTTGGTTATTCGTTTTCTCCAGATGTGTATACAAGATACAATATTAGACAGACTGCGTTTAATCTTAACATCAGCGAAATACTCCCAAAGCTATTTGATCAAATCGATGATAATCCGGCGATCATCAATAGTTTTGAGGATTACCTTATTACTTCTTTGTTTTTTAGAGACGTCGGATATAGTAAGCAGAGTAAAGTTTCGAGACGAGGATATTCTTGGGCTTTCGCTGGCTATTTTGGAGTATCTGGACTAGAAACTTGGGCTACTAACAGTATCTATAATGCGATTGCTGATGAAGATGTAGAATTTAGAATAAAAGGTAATACTGAAGAAGAAGATGTAAACTTTGCGAAGTTCACGAAATTCTCTCTAGACTTTAGAGCAAAGAAAGAATTAAATAAAAGTTCGGAATTAGCCAGTAGATTATTTTTAGGAATCATTAATCCATTTGGCGGTGATAAAATCGTTCCATTCCGAGAACAATTTGGTGTTGGAGGACCGACATCATTGAGAGGTTGGGAGCAATCAGAACTCGGACCTGGAGGATATAGTGAAAAATTAATTACGCCAACTGTTGGCCAATTATTTTATCAGAAAGGCGATATTAAAATCGAAGCCAATATTGAATATCGATTCAATCTATTTAAAGTGCCTTACTTCACCGGAAAAGTAGAAGGAGCTTTCTTTATGGATGCGGCAAATGTATGGCTTATAAGAGATGATAATGTCAGAGCCAATGCTGCGTTTAGCAAAGATTTTTACAAACAAATAGCTGTTGCAGGTGGCTGGGGATTAAGATTTGATTTTGATTATTTTTTAATTCGTTTTGATTTTGGATATAAGTTGCGTAATTCTAATACCGAAGAAAATAGAGGAAGGTACTGGAGATCTTTAAATGAAATCAGATCACAAGGGACATGGGGATTTGGAAATCTTCAAGTGGGTGTTGGGTACGCATTCTAAAAAATAAATCTTACGTTATGAGTGACTATATTCCATTTGACTGCAATGAATATGATAAGCTGGAAATACTCGCAATGCATAAAACAGCTATCACCCTTCTTCCTAATCCTTATGATAGTATCGAGCCTCTTACCATAGTAGATCTAATCGCTAAAGATGGAGAAGAACACATGCATCTATCTAATGGCGAAAAGATTAGACTGGATCGTATTGATATTATCGAAGAGCAAATTATCTTTTTGAAATTTGATGGAAGTGAAGAGGAATAATTTATTATCACTCCATCAAACTACTATTAAAAATAATTCCTTTTTTCAATGTTCTATGAACAGGGCATCGTGACGCAATTTCTAACAATCTTTCTCTTTGCTCTTGACTTAGATCTCCTTTAAGCTCTATCACTTTATCTACGTGATGCAGCATTCTCTCTTCACTACTACATGCTTCACAATCTTCTTTATAAGAACGATTATACGAGAGATGGACTTTTGCTTCTTGTAAATCCCATTTTTTTCTGCGCGCATACATTTGCATGGTCATCACGGTACAAGCACCCAAAGCAGAATTAAGCAACTCGTAAGGTGAAGGTCCAAAATCTTGCCCTCCAAGTTCTTCAGATTCATCTGCAATAATTCCATGCGAGCCTGCTTTGATTTCTGTAGTATATCCATCATCTCCGAGTCTTGCCACTACCTGCTTATGTGTAGTGAGCGTTACTTTTGGTTTGCGATCTATATATCTTACGACCCAGCTTGCAATAACATTTCCAGCGTAAAAAGCATCATCTTTATTTGTGAGCATATGATCAGCATTATTGAGCGTCACAAAGCTTTTGGGATGAAAAGCCGCTTTGTAAATCTGCGCTGCATTGTCTATCTCTACTACCTTATCTTGTGGCGAATGCATTACCATTAAAGCCTTCTTCATATCCTTTAATACCTGAAACATATTTTTAGATTTTAGGTCGTCCAAAAAATGTTTTTTAATGGTATACTTTCTTCCACCGATATCAATTTGCGCTTTTCCTGTGGCTTCTATTTCTTTGATACCACTTTGAATTAAATGGGTCACGTGCTCAGGCTCGGAAGGTGTACCGATCGTAGCGACTGCTCTGATACTCTCCACTTTAGCTGCTGCAAAAATAGAAGCTGCACCACCAAGGCTATGACCGATAATAATTCTTGGTGCTTCGTAGTTTTCTTCCAAAAAATTACATGCAGCGATAATGTCCTCCACATTAGAAGTGAAATTAGTATCAGAAAAATCTCCTTCACTATCTCCTAAACCAGTAAAATCAAAACGTAAAACTGCAATGCCATTTAAAGTCAGTGATCTACTTATATTTCTGGTCGCCTTTAGACTTTTACTACCTGTAAAGGCATGCGCAAAAACCGCGTAAGCATCAGGTTCATTTAATAAAGGAAATTCTAATCTTGCTGAAAGTTCGTATCCATTACTATTAGTAAAAGTTATTTTCTTTGATGGCATGTATTTTC
>CALBEE010000018.1 GCA_937927575.1 uncultured Saprospiraceae bacterium
ATAAAGTTAGTGTTAATGTATTTAATGATCCAATTGATTTATTATGCTTACCTTCAGAAAGAGAATATATGCTAAGGCATGACCCTACTAGCCAAAATATTGAACCAACTTGTATTAGTGGTACTACTGACTTGTTTGCCACTACTTACATTTGCGCAATGTGAATGTACCGATTGTCCTATCTTTTTGGCTAGTAATTCTACTGCTTCGAGTACTATCGATATCTCTGGAGCCACTAGTAATATGCTGGGCCAATCTGGCCAGCAACTTTGTCTCGTTTGTATAGACTTCAGTACTGATGCGATTAAAGAATTAACTTTCGAATTAACTGCTCCCGATGGAAGTAGCATCCTCCTTTTTGAAGATTCAGGTATCAATATTAATAGTAATATGGAGTTTGATATCTGCTTTGTCAGTTGTGTAGAATCGGCAGATCCTGATGCCGGTCATGATGAAGTGTTCGATACCAACGACAATTGGGAATCCAACACTTCTTTTAATGGCGATTATTACCCCTTCGTAGGATGTTTGGAAGATCTGACCGGTACGGTCGACGGTTCTTGGACGCTAAATATGGAAGATGATACTTTTCTCGACGACTCTGATCTTCATGATTGGTATCTTGTTTTTACTAATGACTTAGGGTTGGGGTGTGCTAATGCCAGCGATTGCAATCTTATTGTTTGTGACGCTGATGCGGGTACAATAGAAGTAACCAATAGTCCGGCATGTCCGGCTGAAACTGTATCATTTACTGTGACTGGAAATAATACTGATCCTGCATATGGGAATCTTATTTTTATTGTAGATGATTCAGGTACAATCATTGAATTATTCATGGGGACTACTGCTGATTATAACTATGGATATTGTGGTGACTTTACGGCATATAGCTATAATTACGATATAGCAAGTGTAACTGTGATACCTCACGAAGGTGATCTCATTGATGATATTGATTGCAATACTGATTGCTGCGATTTATCCGAAATTCCTTTTAGTTATGAAGATCTTACCAATCCATTTTTCACCTACTTGCCGCCTCATCCTGCTCTAGATTTAATGACAGGAATGCTTGAGCCTGTATATTGTATCGATGATCTACCTGAGGCCGAAAATGCAGAATTCGATGATAATTGCATTGGAGAAGGGATATCAGAAGTGATGATTACAGATTTGTCGGACTTTTGTGATGGTGGGCTTTTATTTTGGTCATGGGCCTTGATGGATTCTTGTGATAATTCAGGAACATTATTAAACGAAGTGATTATTACCATAGAGCCTGCACCAGAAGCTAATTTCGTCGATCCTCCAGCGGATTATACTACAGATTGTAATAACATACCTACTTCTGGCCCCATGCTTACTTATACCAATGGACAAGCCAATAGCTGTCTTATCGAAGGTGGAGCTGCCCCTGTGATTGAAGATAATACCACAGTCTGTGGTGGAGAGATTTTAATGATTTGGTCCGATGTGGATGTTTGCGGTCGGACGGTAGAGCATATTCAGACTATCACTGTAGAACCACCGCCAGATCCTTATTTTGTCGATCCTCCAGCCGATATGAATATTACATGTGATCAAATACCAGTAACTACTCCTACACTTCTACTCACTAATGATGAGAGTGGAATTTGTCAGATAGAAGAGGAAATTGTGGCAGAAGTGGAAGATAACTACAATGGTTGTTCTGGAACCATAATTTATACTTGGGAGTATATGTCTGACTGTGGTGTTTCGCTGGAGCATATGCAGACGTTAACTATGATCCCTCCACCTTTAGCTGCATTTGTGAATCCTCCGGGCTCTGATATTTTGCCGTGTGACGAACTTTCGATTTTATCAACTACATTGGAATATAGCAATGGAGAAACTGGTGATTGTAAAATTGAAGATAGTGTGGAAGCTATAGTTGTAGGAAGTATCAATGCATGTGGAGGGCCCATTAGCTATTTATGGGAATTTACAGACGATTGCGGTCGTACAATATCACATACTCAAAATATAACCATATTGGCCTCAGCCGATCCTGTATTTATAGATGTACCTGATGATATTACTTTAAGTTGTCAAGAAACATATGATCCTGATCCTCTACTGTATGATAATGGCGTCAATGGGTCTTGTGGAATATTTGGTACTTCATTGCCGACTACATCACAAATAGATAATGTTATAACTGTTTCTTGGATGCATACCTTATGCGATGGATCGGAGATTTCCGCTAGCCAAACAGTCACATTATTGGATGACCCGATAATTGAAGTCACTCCTTCTAATCTTTCCATATGCCAAGGAGAAAGCTACAATCTTGCGGATTTGAATATTGACCAAATGGGACTTTCTGGAGGTGCAGTTACCTATCATACTGACATTCCACCTACAGCCGCGAATGAATTAGGAAGTAGTATTGTTACTCCATCTGAGGACGCTAATTTTGTGATTTTAGTTACTTTTCCTGATGGCTGTCAAGCCTATGATAACGTCACAGTAATAGTAGATACACAGATAATATCAGCAGAAAGCGGAGTAGAAATTATATGTGATCAAAGTGTTATTTACAATCTTTTTGAGGTCTTGAATAATGTTACTACAACAAATGGCTCATGGTTGGATTTAGATGATTCTGGTGTAGATCTTTTAGATCCTACTAACGTAGATTTTAGTGGATTGATGATTGGAGAATATCAATATCAATACACAGGAGTTTCGACAAATAGTTGCTTGCCTGATATTGCTATAGCAACTATTATAATAGGGGAGCAAGTGGTTCTGAATACAGAAACAATTGATTGTGCCATGGATGAATTGTCCTATAATGTGCAGATTGAAACTAATGAGAATGTTGATATTTTTGCTTCTCAAGGAATGATTAATATCCTTAATGATTCTGTGTATCAAATTGTGAATATCCCTATAGATAGTGCAGTTTTAATTAATGGCTTTGGCCTGAATTTAATATGCAATGATAGTTTATCGATCATGCCTCCGGATTGTAGCTGCCCTGACGTGGAAACTCCCACTGCAATTGCTAATTCGATTTGTCCACATGAAGCACCAGCTACAATTATGGCTACAGTCGCTTCTGGGCTGACAGCAAATTGGTATGATGTTGCCATTGGCGGTTTGCCTTTAGCGACGGGAGTAACTGAGTATAGTCCTAATGATACCGCGCCAGGAATATATATCTATTATGTAGAATCAATGGACGCTAATGGTTGTACTTCATCTACCAGGACTGCTGTCTGGTTTACCATTTTTGCTCCAGTAGCTGAAGATACTTTAAGTCTTTTTAGTTGTATTAATTTTGAAAATCAAGAAAGTGATTTCGCTCTTTTAGATATCTATCAATTATTGGAGTCAAGTGTGTCTGCACCCTTAC
>CALBEE010000019.1 GCA_937927575.1 uncultured Saprospiraceae bacterium
GGTAGTAAGCTAAATTCTAAGATATTTGTAGCCCCAAACCTAGTCCTGATAGGGCTACATGAAATATTAAAATATAATGAAGAATAATATCCTATTTATCATACTGTGCGTATGCTGTTCTATTACTGTAATCGCCCAGACTGGAGATAATTCTCCATACTCAAGATTAGGGATTGGTGACCTTGCAGATGATGCTTTTCAGCACCTTAAGCAAATGGGTAGTTTGGGTAATGCCAATACAGATGCTTTTCATATCAATATAAAGAATCCGGCATCATATGCTTATCTTAAGACGACCTCTTTTGACATAGGAGTATATGCAAAGAAAGGTACGCTTAATACTGATACGCAGTCAGCTTCTCAATGGACAGGAAACCTTGAATACATATCACTAGGTTTTCCTTTGTATAATCCTCTGAATCAATTGCTCGATAGAGAGAAGAAAAAATTGAATTTAGGGATGACTTTCACCTTAAAACCTCACTCCACTGTATCATATGATCTTACCAACGAGACGTCAATAGATAGTGTGGGTAGAGTCTTGAGAGGTTATACAGGCCAAGGAGGAAGCTATAAGTTTTTATGGGGTAATAGTGTAAAATATAAGGATTTTGCTTTTGGTGTCAACCTAGGATACTTATTTGGAAAGGTAACGTACAATCGAAATGTGGACTTTTTTGATTTAGAAAATACTAGAGTGAATAGGTTTTCTACGGACTATAGTTTAAAGGGTTTTCTGTATGATATAGGATTGATATATACCAAGGTATTAAATGTGAAAGAGTTAGAAAATAATAGTCAAGCTCAAGTAAAGTCGCTGAATGTTGGTCTCACCTTTAATTCTGCTACTAGTTTCACCACCAATTCGAATATCCAAAATCTAGGTGTACTCTTTGTGAGCAACCAATCTATCATAGATACTTCGATTACTACTATCATAGGTCAAGCTGGCAGTGGAAGGTTACCTGGCTCAATTGGATTAGGAGTGAATTATTCGAATGGAGAAAAATGGAGTTTGGGTATGGATTATACAGCCACTAGCTGGTCTAATTACTTTAACGATGGCAATCTGGAGGAGAAAGGAGATTTAGTCAATACTAATTCCTTTGCTCTGGGTGGGTTTATAAGACCCAATTATAAATCATTTACTAACTATTGGAAGCGGGTATATTATCGTTTTGGAGTGTATTTGAATGATGATCCAAGGCAAATTGATGGTGAACAGGTAAAATCTCAAGGAGTGACCTTCGGTATGGGGCTTCCATTCGTATTTCAAAGAAAAGTCTCGCATGCTAATATAGGTGTTGATTTAGGCCGAAGTGGTATGAATACACCGATTCAAGAAAATTATGTTCGTTTCACACTAGGATTTACATTCAATGATGACGAATGGTTTGTAAAGAGGAAGTATAATTAATATTTTCGCGGACAGACGCATGCTATCTAGGATAATACTGCATCTTATGATTATACATTCATATAGTTACGATTATCTTAAGACACGGCGTGTATGTAACTGAGGGCAATTAGGCTCCGTTGTACGTTCTGAACCCCAATGATCATGAACTGAACCATGCATAAGAATATTTTAAAATTGACGAATTATGAAGAAGAGAACACTACTATCTAAATTACTTCCTGGCTTAATGCTTCTTGCATTATCATTCAACGTATCTGCACAATGTGGAACTTGGGAAGGAAGTGATCAAAAAGGAACTGCCGAAGATGCGCATACCATTTATAGGCAAGCATTAAAGACTAATGATTACGCATTAGCATTTGAAAATTGGGAAACAGCTTATAAAATTGCTCCAGCAGCCGATGGAAAAAGGGATTTTCATTACACTGATGGTATTCAACTATACCTTAATAAGTGGAAAAATGAAACCGACGCGGCCAAAAAATCGGAGTATGTAGATATGATTATCAAACTACAAGAAGAAGCGGTTAACTGTCTCAAAACTGGCGGAATATCGTTAAAGTGTGATGGTCAAGAGGACTGTTATACTAAGCGTATAGGATATCTACAAGGCAGGCTCGCTTATGATATGTATTATACCTTAAATACTAAATACTCTCAAACACTCAAACAGCTAGAAGGCGCAGTAAGAAATAGCGGTAACGATGCTGAGTACATTATATTTGCTCCATATGCTAACATAGCCGTATACAACTTTGAAAAAGGCCTACTGGACAAAGAGCAAACCAGAAGTATCTATGAAGACCTAAATGAAATCGCTGATCACAATATCGAAAAAAATGACAATTTGAGTCCTAGTTATCAGCAGGCGAAAGAGTCTATGAACGCAACGTTTTCAAAGATCGAGAGAGATATTTTCGATTGTGCATTTTTTAAGGAGAAATTAAGACCTGACTATGAAGCAGATCCTGATAATGTGGATGTAATCAAGCAAACGCTTGCTATACTTAAAGGTCAAGGATGTGAGCCAGGAGATCCATTCTATGATGAGTTAGATGCTAAGTGGAAAAAATATGCTGCAGAAGAAAATGCAAAGATCCAAGCAGAGTATGATCAAAATAATCCTAACAGATTAGCTAAAAAATTATATGATGCAGGCGATTTTAAAGGAGCAGCGGAGAAGTATCAAGAGGCCATAGATGGAGAGGCTGATCCTATGAAGAAATCAGGATACATGTTTTCATTAGCTTCTATCCAATTCCGTAAATTGAAGCAATATAGCAAGGCTAGACAGACCGCTAGAGATGCAGCAAAGGCAAGACCAGGATGGGGAAGACCTTATATGCTTATCGGTGATATGTATGGATCTACTGCACGTAGCTGTGGAGATTCTTGGAACCAAAGATTAGCGATCCTAGCAGCCATGGACAAGTATAATTATGCTAAGTCAATCGATGCGTCTCAAGCTGAAGAAGCGAATAAGAGATTATCTAAGTATAGAGCTTCTATGCCAGCACAGGATGAAGGATTCATGAGAGGAGTGAAAGCTGGACAATCTGCTACAGTAGGTTGTTGGATAGGAGAGACTGTTAAGGTAAGATTCAACTAAGAATCCAAAATATAAAATAGATTATGAAAGAGAGCTGCTCATTTGAGTGGCTCTTTTTTATGGCTCGATGGCATTGTACTGCGGTTTAAAGTAAAGTACTTGAAAGGCACACTACTCGGTCAAAAGACCTAGTACTCAGTAGTAATATCTAACTTTAATTTAGGATGAATGAAGATTAAGTTGAGCTAAAAGGTCTATCGACAGTCATGCGTACAATCACCAAGTTGCTTTAACAATATCCGCGCAAATCGGTGATAATCCGCCTAATCCGTGTTCCCATCAAACATTCAATATATAAGCAAATCCTGTAAGCCTAAAAACATAGAAGGGTCTCCAAAAAGGAAACCCTCCATACAAAGCGAAAAACCAAATACTTAATCTATATGTGAACTCTGTACACTTGTCAATCTAAAAAAACAGGTGGACTTGGTATGGCTTTGGTCGTTATGCTATTTACTTCTTCTAATCCGTTGGACTATGCCAATTGGAAACTTTGTCTAATTAATATTTTACTAGGCTTACGTGCTGAAAAGTGAATCAGATTATCTTTTTTCAACTCACCCAAAACTCTAGCTACTGTTTGTCTACTCGTATCCGTTAAGTATGCAATCTCTTTGTGAGACATTCCATGATTGATGAGTGTCTCATCTACACCTATCTTGATTCCTTTGCGATCAGCAGTTTTACGAATAAAATCTACTATACGCGCCTTAGCTTTTAGGAATACAAAATTTTGCATACGTTGCTCTAAATTGCGTAATCTGCCAATGATAATAGTCATTATAGAATTAGCAAAACTAGAGTTAGTTTCTACTAGTTCCTTGAAAAAGGCAGCAGGTATTTTAAAAATGGTAGCATCGGACATAGCTTCCGAAAAGTCTTTTCTCACTACGTTTCTGGCAAATATATTCTCGCCAAATATTTCATGATCATATACTATGTCTTTGATCAATGTTTTATCGCATTCCGCAATCATACCTAATTTGATACTTCCTTTATTCACCAGGTAGACGTAATCAATGGCATTTCCAGTTTCGTAGACTTTTTTGTTCTTATGAACTTTCTCTAATGTGCATCTCTTAGCTAATTCATTGATTTGGTCCTCAGATAGAGAATTGAGAATCGCAATGTCTTTCAACATCAAAAATTTAGATGAATGATTCATAAGTGTTAGATTTTGATTAAGTATTTGGCTTGTATTACGCTCGGAGATCACTTTATATTGACATTTGTCAGTATTCCTATAATCCCTTTGGTTATATGTTAAATGATCCTTAAATCAAATCCCCCTATTATTCTATATTATTTTTCAAACATTTTTTTCTTAAGTCTTGACTATCGATGTCTTATTACGATATTGAGCTTATGAAGTATAAGAATATTTATGTAGCCGCTACGAGTCAGCATGTAGGAAAGACCACTTCTACCTTAGGAATCGTGTCTTCATTCATGAAGAAGGGGCTCAAAGTAGGGTATTGTAAGCCTGTTGGTCAAAAATTTCTAGATATCAAGAATTTAAGAGTGGATAAGGATACCATCCTATTCGCAGATTTGATCAATTTTGAAATGATACCTGAGATTCACAGTCCTGTTATTCTGGGAAAGGGAGCCACAGAAATTTATCTTGATAATCCGGATAAATACCCTTTAGACAAGAAAATCTTAAATGCTGAAAAAGTCCTTTCGGAAACCAATGATATAGTGATCTATGAAGGTACAGGACATCCTGGAGTAGGAAGTGTGGCGGACTTGTCTAATGCTAAAGTAGCTCAGCTAATTAATGCAGGAGTGATTATTATAGTAGAAGGAGGAATAGGTAATACTATTGATCGACTCAATCTGAGTGCCGCTTTATTTAGGGAACATAATGTGCCGATTATAGGTGTGATTATTAATAAAGTCATCCAGGAGAAAGCTGATAAAGTAAGGACTTACGTCAAAAAATGGTTGGATGCTAAAGGATTACCACTTCTGGGTATATTACCTTATGATAAGACCCTTGCCTATCCGCTGATCAAAACGATAGCCAAATCGGTAAAAGGTACCATCACGTATAATGCCGATCAAGCAGATAATAAGATTGAGAATATTTTAGCAGGATCACTGATAGATCTTAAAGAATTAAGTAGTTCGGAAGATCTCTTATTAGTAGTAAGTACTAGAGCCTTAAATGAAGCGATCAATAAGATCAAATCTATTAGCGCAAATGTAGGCTTTACGCATTCACCATTATCAGGCATAGTGGCCACTGGACAAGGGAGTATAGATGCTTCAACGCTTAATTATATCGAAGAATTTAAGATTCCTCTTATAAGAACAGACTTAGATACTTATGGCTCTGTAATCAAAATCAGTAAAATCGAAGTAAAGATCAATAGGTCGACTCCTTGGAAAATCTATAAAGCCATTCGATTGATAGAAGATAATGTGAATTTAGAAGATTTGCTTATCGAGGAGGTGTAATTAGGCCTATTTTATAGATAAAAACGATGATACTCGGAAAATCTGTAAATATTTATGATTAGACTGCAGCGTTTATAGCAAATGCTTATTCTATAGAGCATACAACCCATTAATGGTAGTATATTTCATTTGATTAACGATTATATTTTAAAAAGAAAACAATGTTATTAACAGTGAACACAATGAAGCAGGCATCTCACTACTTACTGTTGTGTATACTTATATCTCTAGCTTTAACTTCTTGTCATAAAGACATCGAAGAAGCTGGAGAAACTACTACTACTCCGATCACCCAAGTAGATGTTAAGGAATTGACGCAAGGCGATATTGCAGGGTATATCTATGATGAAGCAGGAGCGCCAATGGCTGATGTTCAAGTAAATGTATTGAATGCCTCCACCCGTACCAATGAATTTGGAGTCTTTGTATTTAGAGACATCGATCTAGATAAGAATGGTACTTATATAAAAGCTAGTAAACCTGGATATGTCTTTGGTTCGGATATGATCTATCCTGATCAAGCCAATGTCATCCATTCTTATATCAAAATGCTACAATTAACGAATACCACTACTATAAATGGAGTGAATGGCGGTGATGTCGTAGTGCAAGGAGGAGGTATCATATCTTTTCCTGCCAATGGAATAGCCAACTCGGACGGCGCCCTGTATACAGGTACTGTATCTGTTACCGCAAAGAGAATAGCCGCAAATGATCCTGATCTTAATGACGTAATGCCAGGAGGATTGTTTGCCATGGATAAAGATGGTTATTCTCGAGTATTGGGTACTTTAGGCATGGTTGCTGTCGAATTGCGTGATGAAAATGGGAATGAATTAAACCTAGCGAATGGCGTACAAGCCACTGTTCAGTTTCCTATTGCCGAATATCAATTGGCTGATGCGCCAGAGCAAATAAGTCTATGGTCATTTGATGAAGAAGCTGGTCTTTGGATAGAAGAAGGATTTGCCAATAAAGAAGGTAGTAGGTATATAGGAGAAGTGAGTCATTTCAGTTTTTGGAATTGTGATGCACCATTTCCTTTGATTCATGTCTGCGGTACGGTATTAAATGCAGACGGAACACCAGCAGCAAATATGTTAGTGGAAGTGATGGCTGATGTTTTCTATCCTACAGCCTATGGTTATACAGATACCGATGGAAGATTTTGTGGTAAGATGCCCAAAGGGAAAGAGCTTACTATTACAATCTATTATCCAGGTTGTCAAGAAGAAGGATTTACGTTTACTGTTGGTCCATTTGATGCAGATACTGAATTGGATCCTGTGACTTTACCCAATGATCAAAACGGATTAATCACGGGTACTGTTCTATGTGATGGAGATCCGATTGCAGATGCAACCGTGCTGGTGAATATTGCAGGCCAAACCTCAGTTTTTCTGACTGATGAAAATGGAAATTATTCGTTTAATACCTCTTTATTTGGATGTGTAGAAGTGGACGAAGCTTCAATCTTTGCATTCAATAATGAAACCAATGAGGCGAGTGCTACAGAAGCATTTAATATTGCAGAAGATAATTCTATCGATCTTAATACTTGTGGAGATTGTGATTTAGAAATTTCTACTATTATAGAGTCAAACGACCTATGCGATGCTAATGAATATTTTGCAATGGTATCAGTAACTGGTGGAAGCGGAAATTTCCAATTTGAATGGAATAATGGTTACACTACACCTTTAAATGATGAATTAATTTTTGGAACGAATTGCGTCACAGTAACTGATATAGATGGCTGCGAAGAGATACGTTGTATTGATTTTGAATTTGTAGCGCTTGGTGATTCTTTAGTAGTTACTAACGCTTCTTGTGAAATGGATAATGGATCGATTAGATCTGAGGTGTTTGGTGGTACAGCTCCATATACGTATCAACTAGTAGGTCCAGCGGGTGATGTAGGAGCAGAGCCGATTGCTGAAAATTTAGCTGCAGGCACCTATGTGATGACAGTTACGGATGCTAATGCATGTACGGTGGTGACCACTGTGGAAATTCAAGAGGTTGGTGGTATTCCTGAGTTCGACATATTCCAAGAATGTGGATGGACATCATTGTCTATTTCTCCAAATTTTGGTGAATACAATATAATTTTTGAAGGAGAAAATTATTTGAATTTTGTTACAGTGAATCAATCAGGATTTTATTGTTTTGAAATCTCAAATAGTCAAGGATGTATGGAGACTAGATGTATAGATGTGTTGGTACAAGAAGAGAGTTTTTATCAAGTAGAAGTATCATGTTTATTCCCTAATTATGAATTGAATTGGGAAATTGATGCCTTCAATATATTTTATAATAGTTTGGATACTACGTTTACTTTAACTGATCAATTCACTAATAATATTTTGATAAATCCTTTAGAAGCTGGCTATTCTGGATCGCTATATTTAGAAAATGATTTCCAATTGTGTAGTTATGAAGAAGTAATTAATTTGCCTCAGTTCTTTGGCCTTTCAGCTGCTGGAAATTCGCCAAGTTGCCCTGATTGTTCAGATGGTTTTATCGATATTTCATTCGATATTTCTGCAGATTGTTTAGAATGTGAAGTAGGTGAGTTAGCGATTTATGATAGAGAAAATGATCCAGAATTCTTAAATGATCTTAGTGCTTTAAATGATGCCGAAGAAATGAATTCAGGTGTATATTATGTAATAGTAACTGATGTAAATACTGGCTGCATAATAGCACACAATGAAATAATTCTGGAATAAAAATAAAATATCAACCCTAAAACAAAACAACAACTTAATTGACAACAGAAGAGCTCATAGCAAGATGTAAGAGTGGAGATGCTCAAGGCCAATCATGCCTGGTGCGTACATACGCACCCAGGCTGATGGCCATCTGTCGCAGGTATACTAAAGATCCAGCTTCAGCGCAAGATGCGTTGCAAGAGACTTTTATTAATGTCTTTAAGTATATCAATAGTTATAGTGGTAAAGGTTCTTTTGAAGGTTGGCTCAAACGTATCGCAGTTAATTGTTCTTTGGCTTTTGCTAAGAAAGTACATCCGGTATATTTTGTGGATGAAACTCCAGACAGTGCATTGCAAATGTCAGAAGTGCCTGATGCTTACAGTAATCTTGGCAAAGAAGAAATTATGAGCCTAATGAAACGACTTCCTGAGAGTCTTTATGTCGTTTTTAATCTTGTAGTCATAGAAGGTTATAACCATCGTGAAGTAGGAGAGATGCTAGGAATTACTGAAGGTAGTTCGAGAGGCTCTTTGTCAAGGGCAAGAAGTAAATTGATTGAAATACTACAGTCAGAAAATTCTATTGGTTTAGACACAAAAAAAAATTTTAGTGCAAAAATAAGTGCATTGAATTAGAAAATATATTGTAGAAGTAAAAGATGTCGATGACGAACATTTAAAGAAAATAATACTTTGATCGAATCTATTTTGATTAGAGATAATAATAAGAGTAATGAAGTATAAAAATTTTGAAAATCAAATCAGTGAAGCGTTCCGACAGGACTCTGCGGCCGTAGATACTGATGCCCTTCTCGCTAGTCTAGGTATTCCTGTGACTGTGGAGAAACAAGGTAGATCTGCTTGGTGGATATTGTCTGCTTTAGCATTGCTATCCCTTTTGTTAGTGGGTTTTTATTGCTATATCAATGGATCCAATTCTTCTGGGATTGCGGCTCAAGAATTAGTATTGCCTAAATTATCAGAAAATACAAATAACAATAACAATAATTCGAAGACTGCGATAGCGGTCAGTGAAGAGAATCAAGAAAATGATCAATCGTATGATGAAGTTGAATTGCAAAGTGGAGAATCATCTAGTGCTGCGACAGTAAATAGTTCAAATTCAAAAAATGTTTCTGAAAGAAATGAAAAAGTAAGTAACGATGAGGTAGTTAAGTCTACGATTAGAGAAAATATAGAAATTGTAAATACAGAAAGTAGCCCCTCTTACTATTCAGAGCAACAAAATGTAGTGACTTACGAGCAGACTGAAACATATAGCAATACTTCATCTTATACACCTCAATTAAATACTTTTATTGATACTAAACAGGAAATTAAAGATAGAAGTGTAGTTAATTCGGTTAATCAAAGTCGTAAAGTTTTAGAAGACATTTTTGCTTTAAAACTATTGAAAAGTGAATTGATATCGGAAAAAGAATATCCTGGTTTGGCAGATCCTGAATGCCCTTCATTTAGTTATAGGATTCCTTGGAATTTTTCTCTTTTGGCAGAAGTCGGTGTAATGAAACCCATGAAAGAACTTCAAAATACTAATCCTGCTATGGATAGTGTATTTGCACTTAGAGAGATGAATGAAAATAGTAAAGAAGCAATCCAGTTAGGTCTACATGCAAAAGTGAGCAGAGGAAGTAATCCATTGTACGTAAGAGGTGGACTAGCTTACACGAGGATAGCAGAGCAAATGACAGAGGAATATGATTACACAGAGCAAGATACTACTCGTGGAGTAATATCCATTACTGAATCTATGAATGGTGATACGATTACAAGAATATATGGAGATATCATTTCGGAGACTAGATTTACTGGTCGCACTGTCAAGCATTATTTTTTACACTTGTGGGATCTTCCTATTGCTGTAGGGTATGAGATGCCGGTTGGTGGATCTTATTATGTAGGAGGAGAACTTGGTGCACAAATTAATTTTAGAACAAGTGGTACCGGATTCGTTTTTAGAGATGTAAATGACTATGCAGATTTATCTGAGGTTACTTCTAAAGAGACCAAGGTAGGCATGAGTTATTTTGGTGGGTTGCATTTTGGAAAACATTTGTCGAAGAGAAGTTCGATTCAGGTATCAGCCAGATTTAGATATTACCCAAGTAAATTTTCGACGGTAGATCCTAATATTGAACAACGATATAATTTAGCAGGTCTTCATGCAGGATATGTGTTTAGGTTTTAACAAGAAATAATAAAAATAATTAGTAAAGAGCGACAAATCAATTTTTGTCGCTCTTTTTGATTCTGCCCTAATTTGTTTCGTCTTGTCATCACAATGTCATTGCATAATGTGCTTTATATTCTAATATCAATAATAATGAAAGTATATATTTTGATTGAATCATTTAATCTTCAATCAGAATGCTTATTAATTTTAATAGCTATATTGAGTGGATTAATTTAATGATAATCTAGATTTAACACTCATGGAAAGTAAGCACAAAATGTCAGACCATTCTAACTTAATGTTAGTAGATATTATACATGGTAATTCTGCGAAGTATACTCAAGATGATGTTTTGGCTGCAGAGTTAGAGCTTAGTGGTAGGAATATAAGTGAAGAAGAAATTGAGCTACTTAAGAATAAGGTAAATTATATTGGTGGTATTAATATGGGAGCTAGTTCATCAGCTACTGACAATAATACATCTTCATCTGCTGCTGTTGATAAGGATAAAGAGGATGAATTTGAAGGTAAATTAGAAGGGTCGGATTCTATTTTAGTGAATGTATTAATAGGCTATATAGCGCTTACTTCAATTGGATCTTTTTTTGGAATATTTCGTGGTTCCTTCATTTCACAAATGATGTCAGTCGGAGTTTTAGGAGTAGGAGTATATGGCATTTATGGTTTATTAAATAGACAAAGTTTTCCTGTTTTATTATTGATTGGATTGTTTGCTATGAATTTAACTCGATCAATAGTTTCCGCTTTAGGCCTTATGTTTTCGGCGAATTTAGCCTTGGCTTTAATATCATTAATATTCGTCGCTATTGGTGCAATGGTTCTTTACTTTTTGACCAAAGAGAGTATGCGTAAAGCTTATCATTTGGATGGTGATGAGATCAAAAAAGCAGTCGGAATAGGTATTTTGTTGTCTTTTGCTGTCCAGTTTTTATAAGCTTTTTGGATCTAATAAGATGTAGCTGAATTATGTAAATTGAAATATAAAATCTATATTCATTTTGTAATTGAAAAAATAACCCTTTAAATATATTAGAATGATCATATTCGGAACTACTGGTATCAAGTCAACTATTAAGGAAGGTAAATTTCTTTGCCCTCAATGTGCTGTTGAAAAAACGTACAAGCATAAAAAAGTGAATAAATTTTTCACCTTGTATTTTATACCATTGATTCCTTTGGGATCTGCAGGAGATTATGTTGAATGTCAAACGTGCAAAGGTACATTCGTATCTAGAGTTCTGGATTATAAACCTGATCAAGGTAGAAATGAATTCCAATCCGAATATGAAAAGGCAATGCGTCATACGATGGTGCTCATAATGCTGGCTGATGGGGAAATCGATGAGAATGAGATGGATACGGTACATCTTATTATCAATAAATTTGGTCATAATGATATGACTAGACCAGAACTTGAGGCTTATGTATCTAGTGTACAAAGAAATCCTGAACCCGTGGATACATATCTGAAAAAGGTAACTCCATATCTTAATGAACATGGTAAAGAAACCATTTTAAAATGTGCTTTAGCCGTTGCGGCTGCGGATGGGAATATCGATAAATCCGAACTTGAGGTCGTAAATAGTATGGCCAAAGCAATGGAAATGTCAGGTTCGCATGTTAAAGGGATCATCAGTGAAATGACCGAGGATAAGAAACCTCAATTTTCACAGAATTAGTCGATGTAGCTTTTTATTATTGGTCTTCATGATGCCTAGTTACAGCTTACTCCGATTTCGGGTAACTGGTATATCTTACAGTGATACCTAGTATTGCCAATATTCTATGTTTTATTCATTACAGTTTATTTATCTTGCGATTCTTTAGATTGCACTATTTATAAATAGACAAAGAACATAATGATAGATATAAATCTGCTAAGTATAATCTCTAAACTTCCTGGTGCACCTGGATTTGAACAAAAAGTTCGAGCCTTCGTCATGGAACAAATGGAAGCTGTCGTAGATGAGATGCATACGGACGCCATGGGAAATGTAATTGCTATTAAAAGAGGTAAATCTTCTGATAAAAGAGTAATGCTAGCCTCTCATATGGATGAAATTGGATTTATGGTAACTCATGTTGACGATGATGGCTTTATTAGGTTCCATACGCTTGGAGGCTTTGATCCCAAGACACATACTGCTCAGAGGGTTATTATCCATGGTCGAGAGGATATAATAGGAGTAATGGGTACTAAGCCCATTCACGTCATGACACCCGAAGAGAGATCTAAAGTGGTCAAGAGTAATGAATATTTTATCGATACTGGCTTATCAGCAGAAAAAGTAAAACAACTGGTGCGTGTCGGAGATCCTATCACTAGACAACGAGAGCTTATTGAAATGGGCGATTGTGTCAATTCTAAATCTTTAGATAATCGTATATCCGTATTTGTGCAGATAGAAGCTATGAAAGCACTTCGGAATAAAGAAGTGCCATACGATATATATGCAGTATTTACAGTGCAGGAAGAAGTTGGATTACGTGGCGCAACGGCCGCAGCTTCAGGCATAGATCCGGATTTTGGAATTGCTTTAGATGTGACCATGGCTTATGATCTTCCCGGTGCAGCTCCTCATGAGCGCGTATCTGCTTTGCATGAAGGTACAGCGATCAAGATTATGGATGGCGCTACCATATGTGATTATAGAATGGTAGAATTTATGAGGCAGACTGCTGAACAACATAAAGTGAAATATCAAATGGAATTACTTCCTGCAGGTGGCACGGATACGGCAGGTTTACAAAGATATAGTAAAGGTGGCTGTATCGCTGGAGCGATATCTATTCCATTGAGGTATTTGCATCAATCTATTGAGATGGCAAGTAAGAGTGATATCAGTGATACGATAGATTTGTTAGTAGCATGTCTACAAGATATTGGGAAGTATGATTGGTCTTTTAAATAACATATGATACAAACTTTTATGAATTGGTTAGAAGAAAACAATAAACTTAAAAAGGAATATATATTTAAAGATTTTGTTCAAGCGATGGCATGGATGACAGAATGCTCGTACCATATCGAAAAGCAAAATCATCACCCTGAGTGGCACAACGTATATAATAAAGTAAATGTGGAATTATGTACGCATGATGCGGGTAATCAGGTGACGGATAAAGATTACCAGCTTGCGAAAATATTGGATGAGTGTTTTGAAAAATTCAACAATAAGAAGTAGTTGCTTAGAATAAAAATTTCTCTTCGCTTTACATATCATAAATGAAAAAAGAATCAGACGTACTTATCATTGGAGCCGGAGTGGCAGGTCTCACATGCGCGATTAAATTGGCAATGCAAAGACCAGATATTACTATCAATGTATTGACTAAATCTAACGATCAAGAAAGTAATACTAGATATGCTCAGGGTGGAGTTGCAGCCGTCTGGGATCATGATATAGACAATTACAATAAACATGTAGAAGATACACTTGATGCCGGCGATGGATTGTGCGATCCTGAAGTAGTGCGAATGGTAATTGAGGAAGGACCGATAAGAGTACAAGAGATAATTGATTGGGGAGCAAGATTTGATAAAGAAGAAGATGGCGATTATGATCTTGGAAAAGAAGGAGGGCATTCAGAAAATAGAATTTTGCATTACAAAGATATTACGGGTTGGGAAATTCAGAGGACACTCAATGAAAAGGCAAGGTCTTTAAACAACATTAATTTTTTAGAGCATTATTTCGCAGTGAATCTTATCACCCAACATAGCCTTGGTCGAAACGTGACTCGATTAACACCCAATATTGAATGTTATGGTGCTTATGTTTTTAATAAGGAAACTAAACAAATTGAAACTTTTTTAGCTCGACAAGTGGTGATGGCAGCTGGAGGCGCTGGTCAGATTTATAAAAGTACAACTAACCCTACCATAGCTACTGGAGATGGAATAGCAATGATGTATCGTGCCATGGGTCGCATTGCTAATATGGAATTTATTCAATTTCATCCTACTTCTTTGTTCAATCCAGCAGGAGAAAATCCTTCCTTTTTAGTATCAGAAGCGGTAAGAGGTTTTGGAGCGGTGCTGAAGACTTCAGATGGAAAAGAATTTATGCATAAGTATGATGATAGACTTTCTTTGGCTCCTAGAGATATAGTAGCAAGAGCTATAGATAATGAAATGAAAATGCGTGGTGATGATTACGTCTTACTTGATTGTACACATCTTGATCAAGATAAATTTTACGATCACTTTCCCAATATTACGGACAAGTGTCGAAGCATAGGAATAGATCCTTTTGTAGATATGATTCCTGTAGTGCCAGCTTGTCATTATACTTGTGGAGGTATAGTGGTAGATAGAGATGGAAGGACTTCTATTAATAATCTATTTGCTGCTGGAGAAGTTACAGCTAGTGGATTACATGGAGCCAATAGATTGGCTTCTAATTCATTATTAGAAGGATTAGTGTATGGACATAATATCCAAGAAGTAATCGCTAAAGAAATAGATAATACAATATTAAGGGCTGATGTACCAGAGTGGGATGCCCAAGGTACGACCGATCCGAAAGAGCTAGTATTGCTTACACAATCTTGGAAAGAACTCAAAGAAATTATGAGCAGTTATGTAGGGATTGTACGTACGGATGTAAGAATAAAAAGAGCGATGGATCGCTTATGGCTTTTATACCAAGAGACAGAAGATTTGTATAATAACACTACGATCTCGCCACAATTATGTGAGCTACGAAATTTAATAACTATCGGATACTTAGTCACTAAATCAGCCGGAATGCGTAAAGAAAGTAGAGGCTTGCATTACAACACCGATTATCCTAAGCATTATGGATATTTAGAAACTACTTTGATGTAAGCGTATTTTTATATTCTTAAAAATTTGGTTGTAATTTTTCAATTTATCTATTTGAATAATCTTGATTGCTTAATCACGATATAATTATTCGACTGCTTCTATTTGGTTCTAATATTTTTAGAAAGTTTCAAAATTTGATTTGTGATCAGTAATGAAACGAAATGTATTTATACTTGACTATCTGTTAAGTGAATACCCCCACTTCTCTTTGTACTACTACTTAGTTTATTTCCAGTATTAATACCCTCGCGAACATGCTAGGTTATGGCGCATATTTGTCATAATGAAATTTAGTATTAATGGGGAAAGCCGAAAACCAAAAAGAGTAGGCACCAATCTAAAAGTGTATAATCATGGGAGATGTAATTAAATTACCGGAAATCGGACCGGGTGAACTTTCTAATGCAGGAGTGGAAGGAGGTCGTCCTTTTTTATTATCGAAATCGGAATGGCTATCGATTCAAAGATTTGTAAATGATGGTGTAATGTTACCAACAGATGAAGCGCAATTCAAAGCTTCTCTTGGATCAGGTGCACAAAGCGATCTTTCTGAATTTAAACCACTTATTGATGTCTATGTGGATATTAATAAGAATTGTAGTAATTGGAGAGATTCTATATTTCCAGAAAGTGTAGATCTAGCAAGTGACATATATAACTACGGTAAGAACTTGGCACCTGTTTATTATCCACCTATTAGTCAATTGGCGGATACATTGGATTTAGATCCGACTAACGAAAAGATCAAGAAAAAATTAAAAGCACTTCTGACTAAGTTGTCAGAAGAAGCACAAACAAGAGCGGATAAGGCAGCAGCAGTTTCTGAAAGAGTGAAGCATTTTGCCAACGCTACACTTGATTCCAAAAATGCACTTGTAGGTACAGACGGCAAAGGTGGACTTAACAAGACTTTCGATGATAAATTTGGTTCAGCATCCGCGGATGTCATTTCATTAAAATCACAAATAGCGGATATGAATGCTTTGTTGAAAAAGTTGAATGATCAATATGATCATGACGTAGTGGTTGCTGCTACTTCACCTACTTACGCTTGGTTAATTCCATTCGGTACTATTGCGGCTGCAATCGTTGCTGGAGTATATGGAGACAAAGCAGTGAAAGCATTGGATAGAATTAGATCCACACAAGCCACATTAGAAACGCTTAATAGTAAATTGGCTGCAGATGCAAATCTTATGATTACTATTAATCAAGCTGATATTGGATTGGATAATATGGTGCACAAAATTTCGGACGCTTTACCTGTACTTCAAAAAATTCAAGGGATATGGGGAGCATTAAGTTCAGATCTTACAGCTATCGTTAACAT
>CALBEE010000020.1 GCA_937927575.1 uncultured Saprospiraceae bacterium
TATGTATTTAGAGTACATCCTGTATAGATCACCTGCAAAGATACTCGCCTCATCTCCACCGGCTCCTGCTCTAATCTCCACGACTACATCTTTTTCATCTTCCGGATCCTTAGGTATCAAGAGTTGTTTAAGTTCTTCTTCTAGCGTGGTTTTACTATCGCTGAGTTCAGAAAGTTCCATTTTGGCCATTTCCTTCATCTCTGGATCTGGATCCGATATCATCTCATTGGCACTTTCTATCCCTTCTAAGGTCGTCTTATATTCTCTGATCTTCCCTACAATCTCTTTTAAGCTGCTATACTCCTTGTTGATTTTAGTAAACTGCTTCATATCAGATACTATCTCAGGGTCTGAGAGCTTCTCCTCTAAGTAATAAAATCTACCTTCTATGGCTTCAAGCTTGTCTAACATGTCATCTTCTTTATGGTCGCGAAGTTAAGTAAAGTTTACTATTCTTATGACTCTTCATCCCTATTCCCTATTACAAATACTTATTCATTTGCAAGTGTTTCGGCTTTAGGAATGGCAATTCGATATTGTAGTTAATCCCTCATTACAATCTATTAAACCTATACTTACTCTAAACTTAAAAAAGGGACTCACTTACGCAAGCCCCCTTTCGATGTCCATTCTTGGGATGGTTCTTATATAGCTATTAAATAATTTTATGAATAGCCTTCTCTTTTACTTAATCTTCAACATTTTTCGAGCATCACTATATTCTCCAGCTTTGATTTTATAATAGTAAACTCCTGACTTAGTGAGCTGATCAGTATTCAATCTAATCTGATGCTTACCAGCTGTGTAAGTAGATGATTGTTTGTGGACTAATTTTCCAGCATTATCAAATACTTGTAGGCTTACTTCTTCTGCTTTCGGTAATTCAAAAACGATTTCAGTATACTCCGTAAATGGATTAGGTTGATTCTGGAACATTGCAAATCCTGGTGTAGAAGCCTCATCAAATCTCAACTCAATATCATGTCTCTCATAGTCACCATCATAAACAATTGCTTCTGTGATTTCAGAAGAGATAGAAAGTACTTCACTAAGTTTTCCATTTCTCTTCACGTTATACGCAAAGTAAGTTAATGGTTCGGAAGTAGAAAGATTTTCTATTGCTTCAACGGTAGACCAGGCTACCGTTGTTTTGGAAGCAGAAGTATGATCCGCTACATGATTATTATCCAAGGCAATTTGACCACCATCTGCAGAAACAAACTCTAAGAAATCTCTATCATAATTTAAAGTATATTGAAGTGCTGCCAAAGACGAAATACTATTTGTATAAATAGGAATAATCACAGTTTCACCAGCCTTCAAAAATTGATCTTCTGTAAATAATGAAACTACTTTGTCAGATCTAACTTCAACATTGCCATTCGATGTCAATCCATCTTCAATACTGCCGTTTACATCACCAATTTTCACAGCAATAAAATTAGTATGTACTTCTGTAGAATTTACTTCTTGGAATTCTTTTTCCTCCATGAATGGGAATGGATCTTCTTCATCAGCAAATTCATAATTAGATTCTACAAAACGGAATGAATTATTAGAATTAAATCCTTCTTGCACACCAAGAATTAATTTTCTTAATTCAACAACATCTGCTGCAGAAACTTTTTCGGATCCATTAATATCTGCGGCAATTATATTGTATGGAGAATCAAATTCATCTAATTGTAAAATATGTCTCTGGATCAATACTAAATCAAGTGTGGATACTCCATTTAAATGTTCATCATCTTTTGAAGGTGTCACCGTATAATCATTATACATCGGCACTTCGTGGAATACATATTCTCCCTGATCATCTGTTATAATTCCAAAGAATGTTTCGGCTCCTTCTAGTACAACTGTTGCATTTGTTACAGGTACATTATTAGTCGTCGCTACTAAACCATTTACAGAAGTATTTTGATTTAATCCATCATTACATGCGCCTTGATTATCCTGAACATCTACAGTGGTCATACAGAAATCTTGATTTCCTGCTTCATCTGTAGCCCAAATTTGTACTTCTCTAATACCTAGACTATCGCAGTTAAATGTTCTACCAAATTCTGCCGGATCTGAAGAGAATGAATAAATTAAATCTTCTGCATCAGTACAGTTATCAGAACTGCTTACTACAAAATCACTTGCCCAAATTTGAATAGTACCATCTATTGGACTAAGATCCAATGCTAAGGCAACACATACAACTGAAGGTGGCTTACATTCTTTTACTTCCACTACTCTCGTACAAGTCGCTGAATTACCACATCTATCATATACAGTAAATGTAATTTCATGCATTCCTTGAGGAAGTATTTCTGATATTGAATTACTAACTCCTGTGATATCTGTAGTCCCATCATTATTAGTATCTATAGCATATTCATATTCTAGATCTTCACTATCAGTACAATCATCTGTCGCTTCTACTGATAATTCTACTAATGCACTACATCCAGATCCTTGTGCACATATTAATGTATCTGAACATGCTTCTGTAAATTCAGGATCTACACTATTAGTCATAAATAGATCTTGAATTCTTGTCCAAATTCCTTCGTCAGGATCTCCATTAGGATCATAAATATTACTATCAATCACTTTGAATGTTCTTCTAACATAAACGCAACCTGAAGTAGGATTATCAAATACTAAATCAGAATGAGAATATTGAATTTCATGACACTTATTGATGTTAGTAAATGTCGGTACGCCACCTTGTGCTAATGTTGGAATATCGCTTTCACATCCTTCAACAGTAATATCTTCAGGCCATGTAATATCTTCTTCAGAGAAAGGATTGAAATCTTCAACAAAAATCCTTTGTGTATAAGTAGCTTCATTTCCAGAAGCATCTGTTATCGTAAATATTCTATTAATAATTCCTTGACCATTAGTAGTCATATCAATCACATTGGTCGTGACCATTGTACCCATAGGACAATTTTCTTTATAGACTCCATCTTGTCCGACAAGACCATCAGTATCTACATAAGCTGTATCATTAATTATAATATCTGCTCTATCTTCTCCAGTAAGAACAAACGTTCCAAATTCACTCATATCTTCTAGATCAAGTGGGTAGTCACAGCTTACCGTTACATCTGGAATTGGAATCAAGAAGCTTGGCTTAACATTATCTGAAACTTCTGCTAATGCAACGCAAGAATTTTGATTTCCTGCTTCGTCTGTTACGATCACTTCTATTTCGTGGATCGTTCCTACATCTTCACAGCAGAAGAAAATAGTATCGCCTAGCGTTTCATTTCCATCAATTCCACATAGATCATTTAATCTTCTGACTTGCACGTCTGTATAGCCACAATTATCTGTAGCATCTAGTACAAATGAATTGGCTAAAACCATACTCATATCGGAAGAAACAGAAACTTGAATTGGCGTAGTTCTACAAGTTATTTCTGGTGCTTCTTCATCTTCTACGATTACCGTTTGGTCTACTACGGTGATATTGCCACAATCATCAGAAATCGTATAACTAAAAGTAGTTTCGCCTAATGGGAAAACAGCTGTCAAAGTATCTTCTCCGTCAATACTATTTACAATCACATATTCACTACAATCATCCAATACTGTCGGTATCGGCAAGGTAGCAGAAGCTGTACAAAGATCTGGATCAGTAGTAAGATTCACAAATGTATCTAATACTGTAACTTCTGGAGCAGTAGTATCTCTAGAGACCCAAAACGCAGAATAAACAGTATCCGAGTTCATACAATCATCACTCGCGATATATCTATAAGTTACTTGGTATCCAGAACAAATTGTAGGTAAGATCGGAAGTGTATCAATTACTATTGATGTTTCACCACAAGCGTCTTGAGCTATGGCCATTATTGGTGCTGGAAAATCAGCACTACATGCAATAGTATCATCTATCATAGTAGGAATCATTGCAAATAAATTTGCATCTGTATCAAATACTGGAGCTTCACTATCTATCTTATAAATTTCCTGTGTATCAATTGCAGTATTACCAGCATCATCCATCACAGTAAATATTCTTAGTATTAATGAGTCATTAGGACAAGTTAAAACTGATGCTTCATCTGTTACCTCTAAATCTAAACCTCCTGCCATACAATTATCATTTGTAATCGGCTCTCCAGTTATACTTAAATCAGAAATATCTGTATCACAATCTACCGTAATATCTGCTGGAGCTGCCACTGTAGGTAGGTCAGTATCTTGTACAATTATAATTTGCTCTAGCGTGTCAAAATTTCCAGATTGGTCAGCTACTTGATACGATCTTACATACATAACAGGATCCGAACCTGTAACCAAAACATCTGGTGATAGTTGATTAAAATATAACTCATCTACCATACAATTATCAGTAACTTGACCACCAGAAGCTAAGAGATCATCAAAGTCAATAATTGCAACTGCATCTGCTAAGTCACACATTACCTCTACAGTATCTTGGGCAGATGGAATATCTAAAAATGAAACTACTGGATCTTCATCATCTGTTACAGTAATTACAACTTCACAAGTACTAGATAATCCACAATCATCAGTAGCCGTAAAGACAATAGTAGTTTCTCCTTCTGGGAATGTAACTTCCGTATCTGTCAACATGGCATCGCTTTCTAGCTCCACAACATAATCCCCAAAGTCATCTCCACTATTATCAAAAGTGGTTGCCACTAAAATATATTGGACACTACTTTCAAGCAATACATCAAATTGACTTAAAAGACCAACGCCATCATCATTATTGATAATCATATTGGTACAAGGCATTGTTGGGTCAAAACTATCTTCATATAATGCCATGAAGAAATCTGAACTTGGTGCTGTAAAGCTTACATTTTCAAAATCACTATCACCTCCTGTGACTACAAAAAATTCATGCGTTTGGTATGGGACATCTATTCCAACTGAGGATGGCACACAACTACTTCCTTGTCCAAATGGTCTCGTCCATACTGGACTAGAAGAATCTAACGTACCCACAAAAGGAAGCTCTGTCAAATCATAGTAATCATTCGTCACAAGCACATTTTCTGAACAGAAATCTGTTGCCGAAATTTCTAAAATTGTCGTTGCAAAACAAACTCCAGGGTTTGTGCTTAATGAAATAATTTCAGGACAGGTTAAAGTAGGTGGTGTGGTATCTTCCGTTGAATACATTTGTGTACATGTCCCAACATTTCCATTATTATCTTCTATACTATAAGTACGCTCATGCGTGACTAAACAGGGATCAGTACCAGCAATTTCTACATCGCTCACCAATGTAAAAGTGCTTGTATCTATTCCACAAATATCTTCTGCCATTCCACCTGCATTTTGGAATGCAAGGAAAGAAGTATAAGCATCATTATCATCTACTCCGCACTCAGCCAAAGCCAAATCAGCAGGGCATGTAAGTACAGGTAATATATTATCAACTACCGTTACAGTAAAACTACATTGGCTGCTGTTTCCTTCTTCATCTTCTACGGTAAAAGTTACTAGCGTCTCTCCGACAGGATATACATCAGAGGCATCTGGACCATCACCAGTTCTGCTGTTATAAATAGTATCTACCAAACAATTATCTCCAGTAGTAGCAATTAAGCCGGTCACCATCGCAGTACATAATCCTGCATCTGCATCCACCGTCACGTCATCTGGACAAGTGACAAATGGATCAGTACTATCCATTACTATTATCGTCTGTACACATGAACTTGCATTTCCAACTGAGTCTTCTATGCTATAGGTTCTATTGATAATTGTCATTCCAAAAATGGTGAGTTCCATTTCACCTTCATAAGCAAAAGTGGTAGTGTCTATAGCACAATTGTCATCAATGTCAGAACTCGCATCTGCATTTAAAAATGCCGTGTAAGTATTGTAAACGGGTACCATACTTGGATCACACATTGCCACTGCACCATCTGGACAAGTGATGTATGGAGCCTGTGCATCTACTACAGTAATATCTAACATACAAGTTGCGACATTATCACAATCGTCTGTTGCCGTAAAGGTTACTGTCGTTGTCCCTACAGGAAAATCTCCTGAAGTTTCTGTAGTAAAATCATTGGTTAAAGTAACACTTCCACAATTATCAGTTACTAAAATATTTAGATCTACAGTGGCTGTACATTGGTCCAAAGCCGCATTTATATTTATAGCCACTGGACAAGTGATCATAGGAGCTTCATCATCAGTAACTGTTATCAGATAACTACATTCAAACATGTCTCCCATCATTCCAGGAAGACCATACGTTCGTTCGTACACTTGAGTACAACTATTCGTAGATATTAATATATCTCCCATATGTGCAAATCCTGTTGTATCTGCTCCACAACCCAAATTGGCACTTCCTCCGGCATCCACAAATTGCGCAAATGAAGTGAAAATGGGTTCTTCTGTGAGATCACATTGTACAGTCAAATCTTCTGGACAAGCTAAAGCCGGATTGGCTTCTACAGTAATCGTCATCTGACATGTAGACATATTTCCACACTCATCTATAGCCGTAAAAGTAACTACTGTCACTCCTCCTGGATATGTTCCAGAAGCATCGGCTCCTCCTCCATTAAAATCATTGCTAATAGAAGCTATTCCACAGGCATCTGTAGCTGTGGCTAATGGAATCGTAAGCAAGGTATCGCATGTATTCATGCCGCCTACAATCATCATATCCGCAGGACAATTAATTACAGGAAGGGTAATATCCGTTACCGTAATAATATGCACACAAGAATCAGAATTTCCATTATTATCTTCAGCGACATATGTACGTAGTATATTATATGGACATGTAGTTCCATCTTCCACTTCATTAGTCATCATGAAAGATGAAGGATCATCGTTTTGACAATTATCATCAAAATCTCCGCCTGCACTTTCGAAAGCAGCAAATGTCATAAAGGCCTCAGGAACGTCAGAAGGACAAACCACCATCATATTTGGTGGACAAGTCAACATAGCAGGTAATGTGTCAAGTACTAATACGCTGGTCATACAAGTATCTGAATTGCCGCATGCATCGGTAACTGTCAATACAATATCCTGCATCAATGTAGCATCATTACAAGAAGCGAAATCGAAGTCAGAAGTAAATGTCAAATTACCTGATCCACAGCCATCAATACTACCTCCATCGAGGTCTTCAGCATTAAGGGTTGCATCACCAAATTCGTCTAGATAAATCGTATCCATTTTACAAACCGCTATCGGTTGAATCGTATCCTGAACCGTAATGATTTGATCTTGAGGAGCAGATGTATTTCCGCACAGATCAGTAGCTGTCCATGATCTTGTTATGGTGTATAAGACTGGGCATTCTCCAGGCACTTCAGGACCATAAGTAAAAGATAAGGTCACTTCTCCTGATCCACAATTATCCATTACATCTATAGGAGCACCGACATTCATCGTGTCAATATTGGCTCCACAATCTACAATCGTATCTAATGGAGTCGTAAAAGTTGGCGCTTCGTTCTCAGATATAATAATGGCATGCTCACATGTTGCGATATTTCCTGAATCATCAGCTACAGAATATATTCTAGTGACTGTCTCTGGACAATCCATATTATTAGATGAAGCACTTACGAATGCAAATGACATCTCGTCTATAGTCCCACAATTATCCGTAGCACTTCCTCCAGCAGCTGTAAAATCAGCATATGAAGCAAAAACATCCACCTCGCTTACATCGCATGAGGCAGCACCATTAGGCGGACATGTCATCATAGGTGCCGTCGCGTCTAATACTGTTATCATGGTCTCACAACTATCTATATTGCCACAAGCATCTTCAGCGTAATATTTAACTGGCGTATCACCTATTGGAAGCATTATAATATCTCCTGGATTAGCCGCTAATGTATTCGTTAAGGTAACATCTCCACAATTATCAGTAACGTCTACATCAGGCACTTCAATTTCCGCCATGCATGTGGCAGCATCGGTGCTTACTGTAATATTTGCTGGACAAGTAAACACAGGATTGGTAGTGTCATTGACAAAAATAGTGTGCATACACATCGCTTCATTGCCACTGGTATCTCTAACAGTATAAGTTCTTTCGAATATCATAGGACAAGGACCAGCATCAACTAAAATTGGGTCTCCTGCAAGTAGATATGTAGAATCTAACTGGCAATTATCTGTAATGATTGCTCCTGCAGCTACTAATTCATCGATATCCGCAAATGGAACCATATCATCTGCACTACATTGCTCCGAAGCACTAGAAGGGCAGACGAAGATCGGTGCTGTATTATCATCTATAAATACTGATTGGGTACAGATGAACTCTCCATCGCATTCTGTAGTAACCGTCCATACAATCTCTATATTTATTTCACCAAATTCCTGCTCAGGAATAGATGCCATACCATTAAAGTCATTTGTAATACTTAAAATTGGACAGTCTGCAGTAGGTTCTTCTAAATCTAGAGTAACTGTACAACCTGTACTTGGTAAAGACAGTATTACTGGTAAAGGGCAATTGACAGTCATAGCAGCCATGTAGCTCGGTGGAAATGCACCTTCCTCCCATTCATCTAAGCATGGATTAGGCGTACTATTGGCTAGTAAGCCAGTAGTCAATAATAGGCAGCACAATAGTAGTGCAGCTGCTGTTGAGTGTAGCAGTCGTATCATAATCGGTATGGGTTTTTCCATTTAAAAGTTCTGTTTTGGGATAGACTTTTTAAAAGAAAAATATTACTTAATGGTGCGCATTATCTTATATCTAAAATCGAAAAGACATTAGAATGTGCACGTGTGTAAGTATGTAGGTCAGTGAAATTTGAATGAAGAATGCTTATAAAGCAAGCATTTCAGTGTAAAACATTCGTTTGGAAAAGTAAAGGTAAACAATTTATTTACATATTAAAGAAATGTTTAATATGTTTTTATCGCGCCGCGTCTTCACCCTATGTCATTCCTCTAATTGCTCTATCGCAATTATGCTATTTAAATCTGGTTGATCACCAGCTCCAGCGTACTCTAATGTCAATATCATAGTATGGCCTTCAATAGGGACGTCGTATTGTAAAAATTCACTCTTTGGTGGAAAAACACGCATTCTTTTATATTCACCTTGTGGCGATTTTGACCATAATACATATGAACCTTCTTCTGCTGGAGTTAGATTCGTAAGATCTAGATAGCCTCGATGCCTCTTCTTATTACTATATGCCAATACGTAATCTGAAAGCGCTAAAGCGGTTCCGGATATAACTGTAATCTTAGTAGTTTCATCTATCAACATATTTTTGATCACAGATCGTGCCGTAGCATTTTTATCTATGATAGCCATTCGAGAATCCACCAATGGACTATCCTCGACGTCTTTTTCAGAAGGCTTCTCTACAGTATCTATAATACTATATCCTATTGCTATCAGTAGTATGATGCTTACTCCTATTAACCAATAATATTTCGGTGATTTTGTCACTTGGTGTCTACGCTTAATATTTTGATTTCAACCCGTTGATTTTTCTTTCGACCAGCTTTCGTATTATTATCCGCTATAGGTTTTCGTTTTCCATAGCCCTTAAATTGTAATTGACTCCCGCGGACACCTTTCTTATTGAGATACTGAGCTACTTCTTTAGCTCTGACTCTCGATAAAGAATCACACCAAGCGTGTTTGGGCGCGCCATTAGTATGTCCTCCGACTTCTATTCTTACATCTTCATTGGCTTGCAAAAACGAAACTACCTCATCTAAAACTTCATAAGAATCTTCCGTAATTTCGGATTGATTAGCTTCAAAATACAAATTGTCTACATTGATCTTTTGACCTTTATATATTTTTGACCGTTCTAAGTTTTTTAGAATTTTCTCTTTGGTTTCAGTCACCTGAGCTACCTCAGCTGGTTCTTCTTTTTTCGGTTTCGGTTTTGGTTTTCTTCTAAGATGGGGAGGCTTTTCCTTCTTAGGTTTCGGTTTTTCCACCGCAGCAATAATCTCATCTCCAGGGCAAGGAATTTGTCTAATCTCCGAGGCATTATCCACTAAGACATGTCCGAAGTATGGATCCAAAACAGGTGTTTTATAGAAAGCTTCAAAGGATATCGCTTTTGTATTTATGTTGGGTGTAAATTCGAAAGTATAAGTTTGCCAAGCCGTATTCGTTACAGGCTCTGATTCAGCAAGAAGTTGATTTCTAGGGCAATAGTTAACTCCACCCCATATTCGCAATACTGCTGGCTTGGATTTCAAAACTTTGGCGGTAGGATCTTTTTCTTTTTTATCATATGGTCCAGTCTGCATGATGTTATAATAAGTTTCGGACCTCGCCAAGTCTATACTAAAGGTGTAACACTTTCCAGCTTCAAGTGGCTGATCTAACTTTTGAGAAACCGATTCCCATGTTTCATTTTCTCTAGTAACTATTCCGAGATATGTATTGCCTTCACTAGCTGGCATGGTTACTCCAAAAATAAGGTCTGAAGGATTTTCTGTATGTATATCTGGCGGACTCTCTCCCCTAAACTCTCTACTTCCACAATCAAACCATCCTTTTATACCTACTTGATTTGGTCCACCTGCCCTAGGAATATCTTCAAAAGAAGCATTATTTAAAGTGATCACGGCATCTTGCGCGATAGATTGATTATACGAAACCGCAAACAATAATGTGAATAATGATAGAGTAACCTTCTTCATAGCGTACCTAAATTGTGTCAAATTATAAAACCAGTCGAGTATCTAATGACTATCTAATACAAAAGCAATTAGGGCAATAAATGTTGCCTAAGTACTTTGATTAAAGATAAATTAACAACGAAGAGGTTGCAAAAAATACGGTAAGTTTTATAAATAAACGACTTACTGATCGACGAACAGCTTGATGATTGTAGAAAACGCTTAAAAATCTAATAGTTCTACATCGAATATAAGTACAGATTGGTTTCGAGTCCCATTATTAGGAAATTCACCGTATCCAAGTCTTGGTGGTATCAACAAATGTCCTTTTCCGCCTTTTCCAAATTTAGGAATACCAATCGTCCATCCTTCGATCACTCCTTGAAGATTGAATCTTACATTCTGTCCGCTATCGAACTCATCATCGTCTGAATAATATCCTCTATAATTCACTTCGACAGTAGATGTAAACGCAGGCTTTTCAGCACTACCTGGCTCATCAATCACATAATATAATCCGTCAATAGTAGGTACTCCTACCCAACCTTTAGCTGCCATATAATCTTTCATCGTTTGGTCATATCCTTTGACGGAGTCGTATGGATTTTCATCACTACATGACATTAGACTTAAAAGTACAATTGCAGAAAATAGTTGTATGGCTTTCATCTTATTGATCTGATAGTTTATATAAATAAAGTAACGCAATTATACGAATACTAGCTGCGTGGAAGTTAAAAGTCGGAAATCTTTGGACATTCTAAGCGTCCGAAATATTTCATAATGCTAATTCCTAAAAAATTATAGGTGTCATTGTCTTTACTATTACCTCTTTGATTCCCTTCTTGCCCTAAGTCGATAGTAGATCTATCCGATAATGCAGCAGCAGTGGCTCCACGTGTAGCTGCCAACTCAGATATACTAGGATAAGTACCGCTTACATCATCCAGGTAATCTGTAAAAAGCACTCTATATGAGTATTCAATATTGAGGCTTAAATCATAAGTAATGTCCCACTTATAGCCGGCCCCTATTACAACTCCTGCGCTTAGACCAAAATACTCAGAACCTACCGCTTGTCCTTCAGTCCCAAAATCTTTTAATTCGTATTTTACACCATCCAGCTCAGTGGTGGGATTAAATTTAAAAATATTGGCTCCAGCTAATAGGTAAGGTGTAAAATTCTCCGTAGTACTTCCATGTACATAATTAAAGAAGTTAAATTCTATGGTACTAGAAAAATCATAGATATTAGACTTAAAACTAAGGTTCCTACTTTGCTCAAAGGTATTAGGCGAATCCGCATCCGAAGCACCTACCCTACCAAAATTGAGGGAATTTTTCCATGAAATTCTGGTATCGAAATTCCATCTCGCCACAAGACCTCCTGCTATACCTGGTTGTGTTACACTCAATCTATTGTTGAGGTCACCAAAATAAAAGCTTGTACCTAGCCACCCTCCAAGCTCCCAACCCTTTTGGGCATAGGTACTTGACACAACGGTAGTCAGTAATAGTAAGAATAAGAATGATCTCATTTAAGAATGAAGTTCGTCAATAATTTAAGTCGCAAAAGTAAGAATATCTCTGGTATCCATTGGTAGTAATTAGTTTCCAAGCACTCTTTGGCTTCCAATAGACCTTTTTGGGGGTTGGAGGTATAAAACGGACTATACTCGTATTCTAGTATTTAATGGAGGTGAAAGTGTGCTAAAGACTGTTTACAATGGGTCAAGAAGAAAACCTTGTGGGATATGATTATTAATATTCACTTGCATAACCGAAATCAAAGCTTGAAACTTACGGTTTTGTTTTTTAGTTAAATTTGCGCAAACTCTTCCCTCTGATCATCCCTGAAGTCCCTTCAAAGGGACACATACTTACTTAATAGGGTTTGCACTATTAATAGTGGCTATCATTTCTTTATGGATATCAATTAAGTTAAAATTTGCTCGAGCCCTGTATCAATTGTATCCCTTTGAAGGGATTATAGGGATGATGAAGCTTTTATTATGCAGCAAGATGAAAAGATATTATAAATCGATTACTTATTAATACCTAACCTCACAAGAAATTACTCTTGATCCCTCATTTCTATCAAGGAAAGTAAGTGCTTTAAAGGACGCACTACGGTCAGGAGGCCTAGTGCTCAACAAGTAATATTAAAGAGAGATTAGTAAGCTGAAAACATTGTCTTTAAATATAAAATTGACCGTTCGTCATTAAAAAATAAAAGTGCCATTAGGAATCAAAATAAGAATCTACATTGGATCGAATTTAAGTCAAAGGACTTATAATTCTAGTTCTTTGAAATATATAGATTAGGATTACCTTCTAATATAAATCCGGCCCAGTAAAAGGGAGCAGAATATTTTTTCGATGCTTTGAAATCTTGCTTGGTTTCTCTAAGTGCTTCACCACATGACAATCCTTCTTTCCATTTGGTGTAGAATATGATCATAAACTCTTTAGTCGCTTCATCGTCAACATCCCAAAGTGTTTTCATCACGGCCTCACTTCCTTTTTGGAGAAAAGATCGTGCAATAGAATACGTTCCCGCTCCGGCCATATGCACGCCAGTTCCTGTTTGACAGGCACTAAGGTTGACGAATTTTGGTACGGTAGGCATGGATAGTATTTCGTTGGCATATAGACGTGTAGTTTTACCTAAACTGTCTCGAAGAATTATAAAGCTCTCGTGCCTTTTTAAAGAATCAGAATAGGCATGAGAAGAAATATGTAATATATCTAGAGGCATAGAAATGTGAAAAACTTCTTTATTCATTTTTACTCCACTATATAAATTTGACTCTGGGAAAAGCGAGTGAATGTATTCGCATTCTTGATAACCGTTGTATAGTTCAGTGTATTGCTTTGAGGAAAGTGATTTGTGTGTTTCTTCGTTAGTATAGGAGAGTATATTAATATCTGAACTGGATAAGAAAACATTTTCGTTATTT
>CALBEE010000021.1 GCA_937927575.1 uncultured Saprospiraceae bacterium
AATAATAAACCTTCACTCCATTTACGTCCAAATATAGAAAGACCAACAGGAAGTTCTCCTACATAACCCATCGGTATTGTGATATTAGGATAACCTGCTATTGCTGCAGCTGATGAAGAGCCTAATGTAAAAGTATCTCCCTTATCGTGATTTGTTTTCCATGCTGGTGATCCTGTTGGCGCAATGATCGCATCTAGATCCAAAGCATCCATTACTCTATCTATTCCATTTATTCTTGATCCTTTATTAGCAATTTCGAGATGTTCTAAATACTCCTTGGATTTCATGCCTTCTTTGGATGCGGCCATTTCTAAATATTCCTGTCCATAGAAACTCATTTCCACTTCATCACTCTTATTAAAAGCAATAAGTTCTTCTAGATTTTTTACAGCTGCATCTGGGCCTAAACTTTTAAAATAATTATTCAAGCCATCTTTATACTCATGAAGCATTACTTGAAAAGAATTATAGCCTAATTCATCATTCAAAAAAATCTGATCTACATCTATTACATTCGCACCAAGCGCTTTGAAATCAGCTACCGCTTTCTTAGATAGGCTATCCACTTTTGCATCCTTTCCATCAGCACCTCGAAAATAACCTATACGCATTCGCCTGAGATCTTGGGATTTAAAAAATTGCACATAATTATCATACGCATAACCCTTACTCCAAAAAGTTTTATCATCCTTAGGATCAGCACCCGTAAGTATGCCTAAGCAAACCGCTGCATCTTGAAGTGACCTAGCTATAGGTCCGGCTGTATCTTGTGTCCAGGAAATAGGTATAATGCCGCTTCTCGAAACCAAACCAACGGTAGGTTTTATTCCAACTACGCCATTAGCATGAGAAGGGCAAACAATAGAACCATTGGTTTCAGTACCAATAGCCACTACACAGAGATTCGCTGCTACGGCGGCTGCAGAACCCGAACTAGAGCCGCATGGATTACGATCGAGAACATAAGGATTTTTAGTTTGGCCTCCTACTCCACTCCATCCACTACTTGATTTTTCTCCTCTAAAATTCGCCCATTCACTAAGATTTGCTTTACCCAATATTACAGCTCCAGCTTCTCTTAATCTTGTAGCCACATAGCTATCTTGGAGAGGAAATGAATTAGCTAATGCTCTACTACCTGCTGTAGTTGGCATTTTATCATGTGTATCGATATTATCTTTTAGCAATACAGGCACACCATGCATAGGGCTTCTGCGATTACCGCTTAAAAGCTCTTTGTCTAGAGCTCTAGCAATTTTTATAACATCAGGATTAACACTAATCACTGCATTTAATAATGGGCCACTATCATCTATTTCGGCTATTCTTTTTAGATAGTATTGAGTGATCGCTTCCACTGAAAAATCTCCATTATCATATCCAAGCTGCAGATCGAGAATCGAGTATTCTTTATCTTTTACTGGCTGTACTGAGACTTGGTTAAATACCTCGACAGGAATATTACTTTGTTTACAAGAAAAAAATAGAAAGGCGACAACCGTGATAAATTCAATATTGCTCATGCTAATCTTTAGATTTTAATAAATTTATAGATACTGTGGCCAATTCTGAATCAGGAAACTTTGTAAAATATTTATCTACTGGATACAATCCTGCACGACTTGCTACTTCATTGAAAATTCCGACTTCAACAATATATTGATCAGAAAAACCATGTGTAGCGTCATAAGCAGTGGCCGCAGTTTTACCTAGATTATCGGCGGTGATAGAAGGATCAATAGTGTGTAATTCTATAACTAGTAAACCGTATTTTTTGACGTAGGGTGCCCACTTCATAAAGTGTTCTTTAAGATTTGCTTCTACTTCTTCATTACTTAATCTTCTTCCTCTAAAAGCGAAGGCTCCTGATGATTTACTAACTAAATTACCTATGTCTAACTGAGGATCTTCCCATATTCTATTGTGATCCAAAAAGGTTCGAACATTCAATAATTCACTTAATTCAATACCATAATTTTCTGATAGATTTTCTGCTAACAAATCTGGTCTTCCGATATCACCCCAGATCACCTTAGCCCAAATATTAGCCATTACTATATTGGATCTAGTCACATCTAATGCCGCTTTATTATAGTCGGCACCTACTAAAAACAAAGGGTGTTCTTCAAGTAGCTGACCCCTTAGCGTGCGATTTTCGATCACATCAAAAAGATGAATTAAAAAAGCTCCATTTCCACATCCCATATCTACTATTCCCTTCGGCTGCTCATCGATAGGTTTATTAAAAATATCGATGATTATTTCGTCTATTTTTTTGAAGTAGGTAGAATGTGCTCCACCACTACCCCAAACATTCATCTCTCGATCCACATGAATTTCTTTGGCTCCTTTAGGCAAATTCCAAAATAAGGTAGGATCTCCAAAAATCAATTCATTCATTTTTCTGAAAGCAGGAATATAAGAAACCGTAACTCCATAAGCACTTGCTCTACGTGCAAAGAACAATCCTTTTTCAGTAAAACTATAGGTATCATTCTTTTTATCAAACCATCCTATATTGGCGAAAATATCAAGTAACTTATCGAAATTTTTACCATTATGATGAAATTCATCTGGCCGGAACGATGCTTTCATAAAATACTTATGAAACATACCTCCCATACCTAAGGATACAATTGAAGGTCCAACAATCACACCTTCAATATGACTCAAAATTTGATTTTGAATTTCATTAATCAATGGATCATCAGATTCATGTAATCCATATCCATCTTTATATTTTACGAAAAGTTTATGTAAATAATTGAAAGGTTCTTCTTCAAATTTTCGAGGGTGAAAGTGGCCAGATATATTGATCAACTCACAGGCATCGGCATAATGAGGAATTAATTTGAAAGCAATTTCGCTTCGTTTGTTTGTAGATATAGAAATCTCTTCGTTTGCCGAAGTATAAGTTAACCAGCCTTGTGACGCTAATACTCTTAGTGCAACATTCAAATAGCCTTCGTTAGCAGAAAATTCTTTTGTAACACTCTCTAAAGTGGTAGTTCCTCTTTCCAAAATATAATCTAATACGCCTGATGTTTGTAATAGATGCGCTGTAGGAATGGTTACGATTCCGTCCAAATGTCTAAATAACTCTGATCTAAGTTTTCCTTTAGTTGTTTTATCCATCCAAGAAAGATAGTGATATTTTAGCTTGGATTCATTAAAATGCTTCTTTCATCTAAGTAATTTCGTCTATCAATATCAAGTATTGGTCGCTTTTGGGACAGCGACTCTACAAATATTAGTAGCTTACGATATCAAACTATTAAAATAGAATTATGTCGGTACTGACCATACGCAATCTCACTAAGAAATACGGTAAAATCACTGCCTTAGATAACCTTAATCTCGATATAGAAGCTGGAAACATATATGGCCTTTTGGGTCCGAATGGTAGTGGAAAAACAACTACTCTAGGTATTATACTCGGAATCTTAAGCAAAAATGAAGGAAGCTACGAATGGTTTGATGGACAATATGGTGATAAGCATCGAATGCATATTGGAGCCATCTTAGAAACACCCAACTTTTATCCATACTTAAATGCAGTAGACAACTTAGAGATTGTAGCTAGGATCAAAAATGTCAAACAAAGCAACTTTGACGATATATTAGAACAAGTAAATTTAGCGCATCGTAAGACCTCTAAATTTAGTTCATATTCGTTAGGTATGAAGCAGAGATTGGCCATTGCAGCAACATTGATTGGAGATCCTAAAGTGTTGATATTTGATGAACCCACGAATGGTCTTGATCCTCAAGGAATCGCGGAAGTAAGAGAAGTCCTTACTCGAGTAGCAGGTAACGGTAATACCGTGATCATGGCAAGTCACCTATTAGATGAAGTAGAGAAAATATGTAGTCACGTAGCCATAATCAAAAATGGTGTACTCAGAAAAACTGGAGAAGTAGGCGCTTTGCTTAATAATGATGCTCAAGTAATACTTGCTGCTGAGGATTTATTGAAATTAGAGAATATGCTTCTCGCTTTACCCTATGTGCGTAACGTGGTTAAAAAAGATAAATATATAGAATGTAATATTCCGAGAGAGCAAAATATCGGTTCTTTAAATGCAAAAGCATTTCAAGAAAATATCTTACTCACACATCTTGTAAGTAAAAAACAAAGCTTAGAAGATGAATTCTTAGAGATCACTAAAGAACTTTAATAGTAGCTCCTTCGGAAAAAAATTCTAGACTCAAAACAAAATTTGAAATGCTGAAATTATTATCATTAGAATATAAAAAATTTAGAAAGAACAGTGTAGTAAGTGTGCTTGCTTTATTTTATATCATACTTACTCCGACTTTAATACTTGTTGCAAAAGAGATATTTAAATCGGCGCAAGGCATGCCAGTACCATTGGCTAATTTCTTTGAATTTCCGACAGTTTGGGATTATATGGGATACATAGGTAATTGGCTAACTTCATTCTTTTTAGGATTTATGGTCATCTATATGATCACCAGTGAGGTTGCTTCCAAAACTATGAGACAAAGTATTATCAATGGTCTCAGTAGGAAGGAATATTTTCTAGGTAAGCTATACACTATTATTGCGATGAGTGCTGCTGCCACACTTATATATGCAATTTCTACTGTCTTGGTAGGTATGTGGCATACGGATGGATACGACTTCGAATTGATTGTGGATAATAACTGGGCCATGAGCAGATTTTTTCTCATGTGTATGGGTTATATGACATTTGCGATGTTGATTTCCCTTACGATGCGTAGATCAGGACTTGCCATATTCTTTTATCTCGTGTATGTTATGATATTAGAGGTTGTCATTCGATATACCCAAGTATGGCTCTGGCCGCATGAATCTATGAAGTGGTGGCCTTTAAATATCATCGAAGATTTAATGCCTAATCCTTTTCTCAAAACTGGAGATACTTTCTTAAGTGACGAATATGGATTTAGCATGTTAATGAGTTATAATTGGGCAATCATTGGAAGTATTATTTACATATTAGTATTTATTGGATTCTCTTGGAGAAGCTTAAACAAGAGAGATATATAAATTGAAAATTCAAACTCATAAGTCAATCATTTTATTAAACCAAAAAGAAATAATAAAATGAAATCAATATTAAGAATTATTGCTGCAGTAGTGGCGATTGCCGCGGCTTCTAGAGTATCTTTTGATCTCAACATTTCTAACCAAGTAGTACCCATTACTGGGCAAACTTTTGCAGTATTATCTTCGGCTCTATTGTTACCTAGATGGGAAGCATTGATCGCCATACTTACATATTTAGGTCTTGGTGCAATAGATCAACCTGTCTTCGCCGATGGTGAATATGGAATTGATAAATTAACAGGTATAGGTTCTGGTTATTTATGGGGATTCTTACTTGCTACATTTTCAATAAGTTCTACCCGAGGTTTTAAAGATAATATTTCTATACTAGCACTATTAAAAGGCAATGTCGTAGGCACTGCCATAATACTGTTTACTGGATTTGCAGTTTTAGCCTATCATATGGGCGTACAGTCCGCTTTCAACCTAGGAGTCGTTCCATTTTGGACTGGAGCCGTAGTTAAGATCGTTTTAGGAACTTTGGTTGTATTCTGTATACGAAAAGCGCTTTGATTGAGAGGGTAAAACGCTACAATGAAAGCTTGGATGTGGCTTTTCTCTGTGAAAGGTCGCTTTTATTGAGAGGGTAAAACCCTTCAATGAATGCTGGCTTAGAAGCTTTTTCTGGCTTTAAATTCCGAGGTAAAAACCCTACAATGAAAGCTTCGATGTAGCCTTTTTCTGGCTTTTATTGAGAGGGTAAAACCCTTCAATGAAAGCTGGCTGAGAAGCTTTTTTTCTGGCTTTGATTCAGAGGGTGAAATCCTTCAGTAAAAGCTGGCTTTGTAGATTTATAAAATACACCCTACAATGCACTTGTTACTGGTGCTTTGCTATGTACCTTTTTACACCTTCTAGATCAACACAATTCATGGATGCACTTTCATTGGTATTATTCTCAACATAATGAGTAAAGAAATAAAGGCTATTGGGATGTGGCATATTATTTTCGTTAGAAGTCAAATCCCAATGCATATTATGGAGATCTGCCGAACCATGACAATCTATACACCCCATACCCGCTTCGTAGTGCACATCTGGTGCAGTATCGTCACCATCATCATCTTCTAATCTAGACTGACTGCCTAAATTGAGTGAGAAAAACAATCCAAAAATCAAAAAACATACGACTGAAATCTTAGTATTTTTCATGAGCATTTCATTTAAAATTAATAATCTAATTACTTCTTTAACTTGTTACTATATCTTTTCAAATTTTCTAAATCAACAAAAATCCTCTACGCTTTCTTTGCGCCATAAAGTTGTCATCCATTTAATTACGAAAATTTGATCCTACTTAAAATTACGAAATAAAATATAATAACAGCACTAATCTGCACAACTTTCTATCTCAATCTCACTTTCGACAAGAATACATTTGCCATATTGAGTTGCACCTTAATCTTCTTAGCACTTTGAAGCAATAGCAATCTAGATTCAATTGTAATATCTGTTAAACGATGGTTAGCATTCTTCATTATTGAACCTATCAGCTTACCTAAAAACTGTTCTTTCTTTGTGATATGAGAAAGAATAAATTCGTCATGATAATTTTCATTTACAGAATGAATTTCATTTTCTTTTTTGATTCTAAATGCTGTATTCTCGATTGATAATCTGGTCCACAAATCAAGATATTCATCTATGCTACTTTCTGACAAACTTTTCACATGCGCATTAGCGGCAACTACCTGTTTTGGCAAAAGCATAGCCAGATTGACTACATTATTGTCCAGACCATTATCAGGAGAAGCCAAATCTACGGAATACCAATTTACATTCTTATGAGCTAAATAGGTCAAAATCCAGGCAGTAGCCATCTTATCGTGGGCAGAATCACCTATCCATAATATTACTTTAGAGCCATTATCGATACTATTAATTCCTTTTAAGGTAGATTTGTATTGGTCGAATATACCTTCTAATACAGGGTGTAAAGTTTCTAAGTTTTGCCAAAATTTTACTCTCTGTTTCAAACCTCCATCAGAAATACAGTCGGATATAGGCCCTTGAGTAAAATCATCTCTACTCACTATCACTGCGTCTCCTGGCAAACCTAATTTAATGGCTTGCCTCAGACAACCTGCAGCTGAGTCTCCAAATGCTATATGAATCATTGCTTCATTCATACGCACTACCCTCTTCTTCTTTCTAATAATAGCATCATCATAAGACTCAACATGATTCGATCATCATCATCGGAATCTATATCTCCCAACTGATGAATTGTAAATTTTCTACCCCAAAAAGAAGGCTCCTTCTTAAGTCTTGCAATAGGATTATCTTGAATATCAGTCACTATGTAGCTTGGATTAAAAAGATATCCTGTGAAGAAACTGAGGATTGGTATATCTCCTATCAATCCATCCATAACTTTCACCCAGGCATTTTCCTCTCTGATATGATATTGCAAGTTTTCGTTTTGATCGATAACATCATAATGTGCCTTCCAAATAGAGGCCCAACCTTTACGAGCCACTTTTCCTAAGGGCTGATTTAACGCATTGGTAAAACTGTATGCCGCTGACCAATCCAGCCATTGATCTGCTTTAATACGATAGACTACTCTTGTCTTACTCTCATCACTAAATATTTCGATGTCCTCTTTAAGTTTAAACATCTTTTGACGGACGTAAGCAATCATAGATCCGCTAGCATCTTTTGCAACAAAATCATTAGCCAGCGTTCCGATTTTAAAACTCAATTCTATAGGAAATAGGAGATTTTTCATAGGGCCATTCTTATTCGGTTAGTCTAAAATACAAATTTGACGCTTATTTCGTTCTATAGAAGGTCAGCGATAGGCTCATAAGTGCCATCTGAAAAGCTCTTACTTAGCCATAAATAGCTACTTTTGCGGTCCAAATTATACTATCAGCAATTATGTTAAGATTTCTCACCATCACCCTTTTAGCGCTCTGTTTATATTCTTGTAAATCCTCACAGGACAATAAATCGCAGAGTGATCACGAGTATACTAATTTCCTGATTGAGGAAAGCAGTCCATACTTGCTTCAACATGCTCATAATCCTGTAGATTGGCATCCTTGGAATGATGAAACCTTAGCAAAAGCAAAAGCTGAAAACAAGATGATGATCATCAGTATAGGATATGCGGCTTGCCATTGGTGCCATGTGATGGAGCATGAGTCATTTGAAGATACGACTATAGCACGCATCATGAATGAAAATTTTATACCTGTAAAAGTAGATCGTGAAGAAAGACCAGACGTAGATGATGTCTATATGACCGATTGTCAATTAATAAGCGGTAGTGGCGGTTGGCCTCTCAATGCATTCGCCATGCCTGATGGTCGTCCTGTTTGGGCCGGAACCTACTTCCCTAAGGATCAATGGAGCGATATCTTAAATCAATTTTCAAAATTATACAAAGAGGATAAACCGAGACTAGAAGATTCTGCGCAAAAAATTACGCAAGGTATTGCTTCAAGAGATGCAATTCAGATTAATACAGGTGAGCAGAAATATGACTTGACATCTTTTGCACGAAGTACACAAATATTAATTGATAAAATTGATTGGGAAATGGGAGGAAGAAAGGGAGCCCCTAAATTTCCAATGCCGAATAATTACGACCTCTTACTAAAATATCATGCACTTACTGGAGATCAAAAGGCCTTAGAAGCTACGCAACTCACTTTGGATAAAATGGCTGCTGGGGGCATCTATGATCAATTGGGTGGTGGATTTGCTCGATACTCAGTAGATGCTGAATGGTTAGCACCTCACTTTGAAAAAATGCTTTATGATAATGGTCAACTTATCAATCTTTATGCTAACACTTATAAAGTCACTAAGAATCCGAAATATCAGCAAATAGTAGAACAGACTGTAGCATTTGCAGAAAGAGAATTACTAGATGAATCCGGTGCATATTACTCTTCTTTGGATGCGGATAGTGAAGGAGAAGAAGGCAAATTTTATGTTTGGAGTCAAGCTGAAATTGATAGTTTGATCTCGAATAAAAACGACGCAAAAATTTTCAGTGCGTATTACACTACGCAAGCTGATGGAAATTGGGAACATACTAATATTCTTTATGTGACCGATGACGTAAAAAATGTTCTTTCTGATAATAATATAACTCAAGCTCAACTCGAAGAAATACTCGATCGTTATCATCCAATACTTATGGCACATCGAGATACACGTATCCGTCCTGGCACTGATGATAAAGTATTGACCAGTTGGAATGGCTTGATGATTGATGGATTAGTGGAAGCTTATAAAGCTTTTGGTGAACCAGCCTATCTTGACAAGGCTAAAAGAGCAATGCAATTTATCCAAGAAAAGCAAGTGAAAAAAGATGGCAGTCTATATAGAAACTATAAAGATGGAAAATCTGCGATCAATGCATTTTTAGATGATTATGCTACGATAATAAAAGCATCTACCAATCTATACCAAGTTACTTTAGATGAATCGTATTTACAGTTTGCCAAACAACTAACTGAATATACGCTCGCTCATTTTGTTGATACAGAAAATCAAATGTTCAACTATACTTCAGATCAAGACGCAGACCTAGTAGCTCGAAAAAAAGAATTGGCCGACAATGTCATACCTGGTTCTAACTCAATGATGGCAAGAAACCTACACGCTATTGGTCTATACTTTGATAACAAAGAATACAAAGCACAAGCTAAACAGATGCTCAATAATATACTTCCTCAAATTGAAAAACTGCAGGCTCCTGACTACTATTCTAACTGGCTACAACTCAACGCAGATCTTATAAAGCCTACATATGAAGTGGCCATAGTTGGACCGGATGCAGTAGCTAAAGCAAAAAAACTCAATTCACATTACTTAACGAATGCTATTGTACTAGGAGGAACTACAGAAGGAACGCTCGCTCTGCTTAAAGAAAAACTGCAAGAAGGAGAAACTATGATTTACGTTTGTCAGAATAAGGTATGTAAATTTCCTGTGACTGAAGTTGATGAAGCCTTAAAGTTGATGAATTAAAAAGGGAGATCTAAGAGTTCAATAAAATTGACCTTTATTATAAAGAGTTCAATAAAATGAAATTCCTAATTCCAATTGGAAAATTAGTTTTATGTAAATCGATAAAAGAGAACTTCTCTCAAGAGTGACTGGACTTCTTAATCTTTGCTGAAAGCATTACTCACCTTACTGGTGCTATATTGGGTTTAGAAAAAATCGAATAAATAGGGGCATTCAGAAGTAAGAATGATTTTTAAAACTGAATTCAAAGACAGTCAAATAATTTATGTTTTCTAGTATAGGGATATTCAGAAGTAGTGTAAAGGCTTTGAAATCAAGACATTAGTTATTATCTTAATACAAAAGAAAACCCTGTTTTTTACGTTGGTAGCGGAAAAACAGGGTAATCTAAAAAACATTAAGATGAAAGTAAGACGTTTTTCCCAATCTCAAGGCATTATCACCTTTCCAAATTTTGATAATAATTATGATGAGCTTTTTGGTGCTTTCAAGAAGACTCGCTTAGGATCAA
>CALBEE010000022.1 GCA_937927575.1 uncultured Saprospiraceae bacterium
AACGGTGAGTACACAGCAGGATTAAACACAATTACTCTAGATAAGAGTGATCTTAATACTGTAGGAGTACTGTACTACACACTTCAGTCTGGTGACTTCAGTGAGACTAAGAAAATGATCATCATCGAATAATCATTTCTTAATGAAATACTCAAATCGATGAGTTAAGACAAAATCGGTTTTTGGGATGGCCTCTCTCTATTTATTTAGAGGGGGGCTTTTTTTTGTCAAGTATTTACGCAGTAAATACGAAGTCGAAGATGAAATGCGGCTTGCTTGTCAAACGCATGTGCTTCGAACAAGTATTTACGCAGTAAATACGAAGTCGAAGATGAAATGCGGCTTGCTTGGCAGACACATGTGCTCCGAACAAGTATTTACATAGTAAATACGAAGTCGGAGATGAAATGTGGCTTGCTTGGCAGACGCATGTGCTCCGAACAAGTATTTACGTAAATACGAAGTCGGAGATGAAATGTGGTCAAGAAGAAAACCTTGTGGGATATGATTATTAATATTCACTTGCATAACCGAAATCAAAGCTTGAAACTTACGGGTTTGTTTTTTAGTTAAATTAAACTCTTCCCTCTGATCATCCCTAAAGTCCACGTTCAACTAGTTCAGTGCAAGCTCTTCAAAGGGACACACACATACTTAATGGGGTTTGAACTATTAATAGTGGCTATCATTTCCTTATGGATATCAATTAAATTAAAATTTGCTCGAGCCCTATATCAATTGTATCCCTTTGAAGAGATTATAGGGATGATGAAGTTTTATTATGGAGCAAGATGAAAACATATTATAAATCGATTACTAATTAATACCTAACCCCACAAGAAATTACTCTTGATCCATGAAATGCGGCTTGCTTGGCAAACGCATGTGCTCTGAACAAGTATTTACGTAGTAAATACGAAGTCGGAGATGAAATGCGGCTTGCTTGGCAAACGCATGTGCTCCGAACAATTATTTACACAGTAAATAGGAAGTGTGAGATGAAATGTGGCTTGCTTGGCAAACGCATGTATTAAGTAATGCGTATGGCAGATAAAAATAGACGCAAGAAGTCTTAACGTTACGATGTTTTGCGTTACAAGTACATCTGCTAAAAAAAAAGCAGGTTACTTCGATCAGCTATTTCTAAAGAAGTGAATGAATAATTTTTCGATCAATAGCACGAATGCAACTCTTATATTACAATGTAAAAGGACGTTAGAACTTATAATCCCCAAATGTTAAAAAAAAGAAATTTTCGAATAGATGTATTACATATTATAATTTTATTATATATTTGCATTACAGTATGACACCGAACCTAAAGTTATACTCGTCAAGTTTGTCAACCTACAAGCTTGTTTTTCAACCGAATTATAGATAATAGGACTTACTATTAGTATACCTCATTGGTAATACTATGTAATACCTGACATGTTTGATTTTAGATCCACAGAGCATGCTTAGTCACGTTGACTACAGCAGTTTAATTCATTTTGGGCAATTTAAGTTGATGCTTGCATTTAGCTTGATTCCCATGAAACAGTAAATTATTTAAACTCAAAATTGGATCTCATGAAGAAGACGAATTTTACGATTCATGAAGCAGCATTAACTACAAGACTAACTTTGTTATTAGTAATGCTCTTTATTTCCTTTACAGGAATTAACCTTAATGCACAATGTTCCCTTGCATGTAATGGAACAACTAATGTCTCATTGGATAGTGATTGCGAAGCAATGATTACTCCTGAGATGATTCTTAACGACAACGCAACTTCTTGCCCAGGAGGTGCTTTTTCTGTTATCATAATGGAAGAAATTGATGGCGATGCGATACCTACTTCTCCTGTAGTAACTGGTGATTATGTAGGCCAAACGCTATTTGTTAAAATTCAAGATGATAACTCTAACAACTCTTGTTGGGGTGAAATCTTCGTAGAAGATAAGATTGCTCCAACAATCGAATGTCCAATCATAACGGCACCTGTGCTTTGTTTTGATTCGGAAAATCTAGTGGCTACACCAATTGATAATTGTGATCCTAATCCAGAACTAATTTTAGTTAATGAGACGATTACAGTTAATGATTGTACTAATCCAGCCAACAATGATATTGTAAAAACCATCGAAAGAACATACATCGCTAGAGATGCTTCTGGAATGACTTCAGAAGAATGTACTTTTAGTTTTGATGTAGTAAGACTTCCGTCATTAGATATGATCGACGCGCCATTTAATTTTATACTTGATAACTCATTAGAGTGCAGCGGATCTTTCCCAAGAGATGCAGCTGGCAATCCAGATGTTAGTTTTACAGGTGTCCCAACATTAAATGGTATTGCATTATATCCAAATCCTTATGTGGATTGTAATATAGTGGTAACAAAAGAAGATGTACCATTACCTCCAATTGGATGTGTTGAAAAACTAATGAGAATCTTTACTGTAGTAGAGTGGGCATGTGGCGAGCAGAGAACTCGTGAGATTGTTCAAATGATAGAAATAGCTGATAACGAAGGCCCAGTAATTACAGGGTGTCCTTCTAATTTCATTGCAAGTACAACCAACTACGAATGTAGTGCAGTAGTACTTTTGCCACCGGTAGAAGCCATGGACTTATGTTCAGATAATATAGAGGTTGATATCTCTTATCCAGGAGGATTCCTAGATAACCAAAACGGTGGTTTAGCAGAAGGAATGTTAATTGGAGAGAATGTAGTAACTTATACTGTATACGACGAATGTCTTAATAGTTCTACTTGCTCTATAATAGTAACGGTAGAAGATCTTACTCCACCAGTAGCTGTATGTGATCAGTTCACGGCTGTAGGATTAACTAATGACGGATATGCTCATGTAGCAGCTACTGTATTTGATGATGGTAGTTATGACGAATGTCAGTTAGAGCGTATGCTAGTTAGAAGAATGGATACTGACAATTGTGGTGAGTGTGAAGCACCAGAGTTTACTGGATTTACGTCTTTAGGTAAATTCAATGGACATTACTACTTCCTTTCAGATAATGAATTAACAGGTAGATTAGCAGCAAAACATTCTGTAGCTCTTGGAGGTTATGGTGTTGCGACTAGATCTACAGCAGAAAGAAATTGGCTAACAGCAGCTATTCCAGATGGTATAGATTATTATATCGGATTAGGAAATAATGGCGGAAGTACATACTCTTGGTCAGATAATACGACATTAGCTTCTAGCAAATGGGGACTTAACCAACCAAGTGATAATCATCCTTATGTAATCTTTAGTGATGATCTTAATGGATGGGATGATGTAGATGGTTTTGAAGAATATAGATATGTAGTTGAAATAGCAGAAGATTGCTGGTATAGCGAGTATACTAAGTTTTGCTGTGATGATATCGGAGAAGATAACATGGTAGTATTCAGAGTAATAGATGCAGCTTGTAATTTCAATGAATGTATGGTGAATGTAGATGTACAAGATAAGATTGGACCTGTAGTTGCTTGTCCTGCAGATCTTACTGTAAGTTGTGATACTCCATACGACGTTAGTAACTTATCTCAGTTTGGAGAGCCACAAGTATTCGATAATTGTGGATTCGAAATGGTAGAATCGGTAGAAACTGATTTCGATCAATGTCAGACAGGTGATTTAATAAGAACATTCACAGTAACTGATGATGGAGGTAGAGTATCAACTTGTTCTCAGACAATTACCTTCGAATTTGATTTTGATTTAAATGGTAATGCAATCCAATTCCCAGGAAATATTACTATGAATGATGGTTGTGACGATCCTAATTCAACTGAATATGATCCAATTAATACAGGCCTTCCTGTATATCCTGATGTACCATGTCAATTACTTGGATTAAACATCGATGATCAAGTGTTCTTATTTAATGGAAATGAGTCAGATGCTTGTTTTAAAATATTAAGAACATTCACCGTAATCAACTGGTGTGAAACAGATGCTAATGGAATACCAGAGCAATATGTAGGAACTCAAGTAATCAAAGTAAATAACGATGTAGCACCAACAATTGATGGAGATTGTGAGAGAGTTACCGTATGTACTTATGATGCGGAATGTCAAGACGGTGCTATAGAATTAATGCAATCAGCAAGTGACGATTGTACTACAGAATTAAGTTGGTCATACTCAATTGATGCTTTCAATGACGGTACTATAGATATTACAAGAAATGGCGATAGCAATATGGCTGACGCAAGTGGTACTTATCCGATCGGATCGCACAAAGTAATTTGGACATTCTTTGACAGATGTGGAAATGCCACTACATGTGAGCAATTATTTGATGTGGTTAACTGTAAAGCACCAACACCATATTGCTTAAATGGATTAGCTATCGACCTTATGCCTACAGATACTGATGGTGACGGAACTATCGATGGTGGAATGATTGATATTTGGGCAAATGATTTTGATGCAGGTAGTGCACACCCATGTGGATACGATGTAGTGCTATCTTTCTCTCCAGATACTACTGAGACTAGTATGTTCTTCTTCTGTGAAGATGTAGGTGAGCAAGAAGTAATGGTATACTCTACTTCAGTAACTCCAACTGGAGAATTACTACAAGCATTCTGTATTACATATGTAGATGTACAAGACAACATGAACGCATGTGGAACTAACGATAATGGTACCGGAAATAAGCCTGTAGTAGAAGGTCATATTTCTACTATACATGCAGATATGCTGGATGACGTTAGAGTAGATCTAGTAGGAGAAGAAACTATTTATGAAATGACGGCTGAGGGTGCTTATGCATTCCCTGAAATGCCTACAGGTGGAGAATACGTAGTAGATCCATTCAAAAATGATGATGTAAACAATGGTGTATCAACTCTTGATCTTGTAATGATCCAACGTCATGTAGTAGGATTAGAAGATTTAGAAGGAGCTCATAACTTAATCGCTGCAGATATTAATAAGGATGAAATGATTTCAGCCTTAGATATCGTTGATCTTAGAAAAGTGATCTTAGGTGTAAACGATACATTCACTGGAAACGATTCATGGAGATTTATTGATGCGAATTATACTTTCGCTGATCCAACTAATCCATGGGCAGAAGCAATTCCTGAATCTTTCGATATCGATAATCTAAGTGAAGATATGATTGTTGATTTCACAGCGATCAAAGTTGGTGATGTGAATAACAGTGTAGAATTGGCTAATGCGGTGTCTTCTACTACTGAAGTAAGATCTAGTAAGAACTTATCATTAGTAGCAGATATGACTCAAGCAACAGAAGGTGAATTAGCTTCTATTCCAGTTATGGCTGAAGAAGCGATTACTCTTGCAGGTGCTCAGATGACTATCAATCTAGGGGTTGATGTAACTTTCGCTGCAATCGAAGCTGGACTCTTAAATATGACTGACGCTAATATCGGATTGAGATATGCCGATAGAGGTATCATTACAATGAGTTGGGATAATACTAATGGCGTTTCAGTAAAAGCAGGAGATGTGCTTTTCAACATAGTTATCGCTGCTAATCAGTATGGCAATACTACATTAGCGATCACTTCTGATATTACTAAGGCAGAGGCATTCAACACTAGCAACGAAGTGATGGACGTTGAACTGACTATTAGAGATACTGCAGGTGAAGGATTTGCTTTAATGCAAAACACACCAAATCCATTTAACAATTATACAGAAATATCATTCAAATTGCCATCTGCAATGAATGCTACACTTACTGTATATGACGTAAACGGTAGAATACTAAGAACTATATCATCTAAGTATGATCAAGGAAATAATACGATTCGTTTAGAAAAGTCTGAGCTAGGAGCTAGCGGAGTACTTTACTATCAACTGCAAGCAGGAGATTATACTGCTAACAGAAAGATGGTTGTATTCAACTAATCCGTAAGACTATTACGAATTAACGAATTACTGTTTTTGGGATGGGCCCCTCTCTGTCAATTGATAGAGGGGGTCTTTTCGTTAGATAATTTAGAATTGAATGAATTATATGGAGCATGTACTAGTTCTAGATAATGGATTAGTACTTTTGCGGCAATATATGGCTAGAATATTATCAATAGATTATGGAAGGAAGAGATGTGGCATAGCTGCCACTGACCCACTTCAGATTATCGTATCTCCAATCGATACGGTACCGACACATACTTTATTGGATTTTCTTATCAATTATATGAATGAAGAAAATGTAGAGAAAGTAGTATTTGGAAAATCCACGCATACAGATGGAAACGAGACATTTCTAATGGACGATATTCGCGGGTTTATTTTGAAACTAGAGAAGAAATTTCCTCACTTAGAAATTGATTTTCAAGATGAGTCATTTTCATCATTTGAAGCAAAAAATATCATCAGATTGAGCGGAGCAAAGAAAAAGAAAAGACAGAACAAGGAACTTGTGGATAGGGTAAGCGCCGTTATTATATTACAGAAATATTTAAAACACATATAAGAATGTTATTACCAATATATGCTTATGGCCAACCCGTATTGAAAAAGGTTGGAGAAGATATAGATAAAGATTATGAAGGCCTAAGTGATTTGCTTACTAATATGTGGGAAACTATGTATAATGCAGATGGGGTGGGTTTGGCAGCTCCACAAATAGGAAAGGCAATTCGCATTTTTCTTGTGGATACGGTGCAGACCATGGAAGAAGGAGAAGAAGATAATGGAATTAAAATGGCTTTTATCAATGCACATGTAGTAGAAGAAAGTGGAACACCTTGGTCTTATGAAGAAGGGTGCCTAAGTATTCCTAATATTAGAGGCGAAGTTTCACGTCCGGAGCAAGTGACTATCAAATGGGTAGATGAAGAGTGGAATGAACATCAGCAAACATTTAATGGAATCAATGCAAGAGTCATTCAACACGAATATGATCATATAGAAGGAAAGTTGTTTACAGAGCAATTGAAACCACTTAAAAAGAAACTTATCAAACGTAAACTTGAGGCGATCAAAAAGGGAAATGTAAAGGCACATTACCGAATGAGATTTCCTAAATAGAGTGATTATTTTCGACCAAAATCTGCAGGAATTTCTCCCCAAGATTTGGTTTCCCACTTGATAATTGGGTTGCTATAGTCATTGGTTTTTAACCAATTAATACCTCGATCTATGAGTTCAAAGAGGATAGCATTTTTTGAAGTTTTTTTCAATACTGTTTTCACCTTTTTGTTTCGAACCCAAGCCATTGCAGTTCTACTATCTGTATAGATGGTTGTAGTATTATCATTCTTTTGTTTGAGCCATGCTAGGCCATGGATTATCGCCAAGAATTCGCCTATATTATTAGTGCCTTGGGCAAAAGGGCCTTGTTTAAAATGTTCAATTTGTGTGTAAGTATCTACACCGCGATACTCCATGATTCCTGGATTGCCACTACATGCAGCATCGACAGATATACTATTTTTTATAATCACAGAATCGTCCCATGCAGTTGCTTTTTTAGTAGATTTTGTGCTGCTGTTATAATGGTCACTATAGTTGTCGTGATAAGCGCTTTCAGCTTCGGCTAATGATTTAAAGGATTTGTACTTAGCACCTGGATATCCTTTGATTTGAAGTTGACATTCAGTCCAGCTATCATATATACCAGGCGTATTACCTTCCCATACTACATAGAACTTTTTAGCTTTGCCCATCCTTATATTTATAATATCAAATTAGATCAAATATAATATGATAATAGATACACATGCGCATGTCTACTTAGAAGATTTTGACGAAGATGCCGACCTCATTATAGAAAGAGCGAAAGAAGAGAATATAGATCAAATATTACTTCCCAACATAGATGTATCGTCAGTGGATAGATTGTTAAATCTAAGTGAGCAGCATCCTTCACTATACAAGCCCATGATTGGTCTTCATCCATGTTATGTCAAGGAGGATTATAAACTCCAGCTGGACCATCTAAAAGGATATCTAGATCGAAAAGAGATAGTGGCAGTAGGGGAGATTGGCATCGATCTCTATTGGGATAAAACCTTTAAAAAAGAACAGATAGAAGCTTATCGAACGCAAATAGAATGGTCAAGAGAAAAGCAACTACCATTTGCAATACATTCTAGAGAATCATTGGATCTAACGATATCTATAGTGGAGGAAATGCAAGATGGAAATTTGAAAGGCGTTTTTCATTGTTTTAATGGTACAGCGGAGCAAGCTAAAAGAATTATAAATGCAGGATTTTATATGGGTATAGGAGGAGTGGTCACTTTTAAGAATGCAGGAGTAGATAAGACGGTAGCACAATTGCCAATGGATTCTCTTGTGGTAGAAACAGATGCACCTTATCTAAGTCCAGTGCCCTTTAGAGGATCACGAAATGAACCTTCTTATGTGTCAAAAGTAATTGATAAAATAGCAGAAGTCCAAAACATGGAAAGGGAAGAGGTCTGTCGTATTACTACACTCAACGCGAAAAAGCTGTTTTCATTATAATCTAACGTAAAGGTTGAAAGCTCATCCTTGCTCGATAAAATTTCGATATGCCATCAAATCAAAGAAGACTTAAACAATGGAGTGAACACATTATTTAAATCTTCTTATGAAATATGACTATACGATGCGATGCCATATTAGAGATCGCATGTAAAAGTCATTTGCGGAGAGTAAGGGATTCGAACCCTTGATACCCTTTTGAGGTATACACGCTTTCCAAGCGAGCGCCTTAAGCCACTCGGCCAACTCTCCAATATCTGCCGCAAAAGTGGTTAAATATCTTTTATACTCATAATTATTGGCCAGTAAAGAGGTCTTTCTTTTCATTCCGCTTATCATTAAGATAGAATCTTCATTAGATTTTCATACGTATGAAAATAATTTAACTCTCGGTTAAGGGTGAAATAATCAGTATAATATGTGGTTTTACACCATATACAAGTTAGTTTGCATCTATAATGTAGGTGATTCCTAGCATCTTAGAAAATGTACTTGTGAATCCGAGCAAAGGGCTTTAGAAAATCAAATGTCGACCTGAGATAGAGTAGATCAAAAAAAGTTATATCTGTATACCGTACTTTATCAAAGTTTTCTAATTTTAGAGCTAATTTGAAACAATTTCGACCAATTAAATATAAATTAAACAGATCATGCGAAAGTTATTAGTACTATTTGGAGCCATTATGTTTGCA
>CALBEE010000023.1 GCA_937927575.1 uncultured Saprospiraceae bacterium
CGCTCTAGATCGGAAGGAGGAAGTGGTTTAGGGCTTTCTATAGTGAAGCATATCTTAGAAGCTCATGGAGAAAAGATATTCGTCAGATCCACTCCAGATGTCGGTTCGACTTTTGGATTTACATTGCCCAAAAGTAAATAGTTATCTTGTAAGAATGTCATTAAGCGGCATTGACTTACCCATCATTTGAATCCATTCTTCGTTTAATTCTTTGCTATTAATCCGGTTTAGATGTAAATTGATTAGTTCATTGTCAAAGACTATTAAATCTTCTAACTGTAAACCATTAGTATCTATAACTCTTTCACCAGAAGCTAATTTGTAAACGATTTTTTCGTTTTGATAAAAAAAACCAAGACGGTCAAGTAATAGACTAGTGTCTTGTATTATTGCTTCGATCCTTATTGCAGAATGTACTCCTTTTTGTATGATTTTGGTGTTAATGTTTGTTAATGCTAAGACAGCATTACTTTGCACTTCGTTTCTTTCTAGTATTTTGATGAAATTATTTGTACTTCCTTCTACGATTTCATGATGGGAAAGATTTATGTATTCAATACTGATTTTAGATGTTTTTAGATTAAGATATACATGACTTTCATTAGAGACTATGAAGCCAATACTATTTAAGAGACTAGCTACAAAGAAGAAGTACCGATTGAAATTTCGGTAGAATGGTTTTTTAATGATCATATCTTTAAATTCAGATCAATGACAGTAATTAGGTGTTTTGAATTATTGATAAGATACCTTATTTTTATACCATCACAAAATTTATTGGAAAATGATCAATTACAAAATCGAAGTCAAAGGAGATGTTCAAGGTGTAGGTTATAGATATGCAGCCTACCAAAAAGCTAATATTTTAGGTATTAAAGGAACTGTTCAAAATAGAGAAGATGGTTCTGTAGTGATCAATGCATGTGCCCAACCAGAAAAAATGGAATCATTTGTGAATTGGTGCCAGGTCGGTCCAGATGCTGCTAAGGTAGAAAATGTAAATACGCAAGAAATAGATAATGTGGATGCATTCGAATTTAAAATTGTTAGATAGGTTCAATACTATTCGTAGCTATAAATTAACTTGTGCCTTCTAGTCATCGATTAGAAGGCATTTGTTTGTACTAAATTGAACCAAGATTAGCGATCAAGAAAAAAATATCCTCAATATATCTATAGAAGATAACACCAAAGAACATCGAGCTTCGGTCCGGAAAATGGTCTGGGCTAAGATATTGCTAAGTCTCGGTTTGTCCCTAATAGGTTGGATCCTTCCATTGTTAATTAAAATCCATTATATCCCTTACTTAAGTAATTCTCTGAAGTTTACAGCTTTAGTATTAATGATCCAAGGATTTAGAACATTAAGAGCTTATGCTAAAGTGAATAAAGAAGTAGTGCCTAAATCCACTTATTCGAGGTCGGATATATCAAAGTTGTCTTCATTATTAGATATTCAAATTCAACAGAATACTATAGAGCAAAAAGTGTCACTTGTCGGATTAATACTGTCTTTAATTGTGAGTGTGATCACCATACTTTCGCAAGAGCATGTATTGATTGCTGCTTCATTTATTCCCATTACATTCATATTGGCGATCGAATTTTGTTTTACACTGGTACTGTTGTTTGTCCAGCGCTTATTTAAACGAAAATTGGATAGGGTGGAGCTATAGTATTGTCATCACCATCAATTACATTTACAGTCATAATAATATCGAATGAAGTACGAAAAGATCATGCAAGAATTGAAATCAGGAATATATCATCCTGTCTATCTTTTGCATGGAGCAGAATCTTTTTTTATCGATAGTGTGACAAGTTATATTGAGAAAAATGCGCTTTCTGAAGCTGAAAGATCTTTCAATCAAGAAATTCTATATGGAAAGGACGCAGATTTTAAAACGGTAGTAGATAATGCACGTCAGTTTCCGATGATGGCTGAACGTAGAGTGGTAATTGTCAAAGAGGCCCAAGCTATGCGTTCTTTGAAGAATTTGCTTTCGTATATAGAAAAACCGTCTCCACAAACTGTTTTGGTTTTGGCGCACAAGAATAAGCCTCTTGATAAACGAACTAAATTTGGTAAGGCGGTGAGTAAAAGTGCCGTGATACTTGATTCCAAAAAACTCTATGATAACCAAGTGCCTGGATGGATAGCTTCTTATGCTAGTGCTCAGAAACTAAGTATAGAACCCCAAGCTACACAGATGCTTACAGAATATTTGGGGCAAGATCTGAGTAAAATTGTGAATGAAATCGATAAGATCAAAATCAATTTAAAAGAAGGAGAAACGATTACTACCAAGCTAGTACAAGAGGGTGTAGGGATCAGCAGAGATTATAATGTCTTTGAATTGAATAAGGCTCTTTCTGTATGGGATTACCCCAAAATCATGAGAATCATATATTATTTTGAAGAAAATGCCAAGGCTAATCCTTTAGTAATGGTAATATCCAACCTATTTGGATATTTTACTAAAGTGGCAATCACCCAGCAAAATATGAAAGCTAGTGATGCGGAATTAGCTAAAAAAACTGGGGTAAATCCTTTCTTTGTAAAAGATTATAGAGTGGCGGCTAGAACTTTCAGACCTGCTCAGATTAAGCAAGCATTTAAAAGTCTTCATACTGCGGATAGACATAGTAAAGGAATGGGAATGAAGTCGGCCACTCCACTAGGGATTATGCAGCAATTGATATTCGAAATTCAGACGGCATAGTAAATACGGCAATTGTTTATCAATGCTTATATTTCTCCGAAAGGTCGAAATTTTTTGGAAATTGTCACTTCCTTCGACTCCTTATAGTCGCTCAGGATGACAACTTTCTTCCTTGGGACTGTCTATTTCCGAAGTAGAATTGCGCTTTTAACAATTACCATTTATACATAATTGGCAATGATCATTCTAGTGAGAAATATCTTTTAAGAGTTTCTATTTCGATATACTTCATTGTCATCCTGAGCGAACGAAGAGTCATGTCATATAATTTGGTTGGGAGTAATGGTGATTATCCATTTGAGTAAGTGCAATAAATAGTTTGGTATTACTATCTACTTAAGGGATTATTAGATAATCTTTACTGCATAAAGAGTGTTAAATATGCTTCATTGTCCTCCTGAGCGAACGAAGAGTCATGTCATATAATTTGGTTAGGAGTAATGGTGATTATCCATTTGAGTAAGTGCAATAACTAGTTTGGTATTACTACTTACTTAAGGTATTATCAGATAATCTTTACTGCATAAAGATTGTTAAATATGCTT
>CALBEE010000024.1 GCA_937927575.1 uncultured Saprospiraceae bacterium
ACATCTTGATTATTACATACGCCATCATTATCATCATCATTTGCTGGTGTACCTGCGCAGTTGCAATCATTTCCATATACATCATTGTCAGTACAAATATCACCATCATCACAAGAGGTACCTATCAGCGCATCGTCGAAAGAAGGGCATTGATCATTGGCATCACATACACCATCATTATCAGCATCTTGGAAAGTGCCACCACTACATCCACAGTTAGCATCATAAGTTTCGCCAGTAGTACATGCATCGCCATCGTCACAAGGTGTACCTATTAAGTTATCATTGAAGTCAGGACATAGATCTTCACTATTACATATGCCATCATTATCATCATCTTCTAATGTGCCTCCCGTACAATTGCAATTGGCATCTAATGTCTCACCAATTGTACATGGATTTCCATCATCGCAGATATCACCAACAGAACATTCTGGCGTGATCAAAACAGTATAATCTTCCACTTCACCTTCGCTAAAAGTTTCACATGGTGTCGACGAGATACTATATTTCATGGCAACGCGCATACGCGTTCCACCTGTTAAAACTAGACCGGATGGAATGGTAATAGATTCAGTGATGGTTGCATTACTAGCTTGCGATATTACGTTTTCATCAGCATCATCGAAGTCTCCATCTTGATTATAATCTACCCAAACATTCCAATATTCAGAATAGGAGCCAGAAGCGAATCCTGGTACTAGTGTTATATCATAACTTTCACCACTTTGGATTGTTGCCGCAAGAGAAGTAAAGTCCGCATATCCGCCATCATCACCAGAGGCATTATCTAAATCATTAAATATTACTTGACTGATGTGCTCGTATTGTGTAGAATTTCCTTGAGATGTGCAATAGTTAGGAAGATTGCAGATATCATAGGCATCATTGGGACAAGGATCTAAAGCATTACAAACACCATCGTTGTCATCATCTGCAAATACACCACCGCTACATCCGCAGTCTACATTATATGTTTCGCCTTGTGTACACTCATCTCCATCATCACAAGTAGTTCCTATCAGACTGTCATCAAAATCAGGACATTGATCCAGATTGTCACAAATACCATCTAAGTCATTATCGCCAGAGTAAGTACCTAGACAACCACAATCAATGGTATAAATATCATTATCGGTACAAGGATCATTATCATCACATCCTGTTCCGATTAAGTTGTCATCAAGTGTGGGACATAGATCTTCAGCATCACAAACACCATCACCATCCGTATCTTCAAAAGTTCCACCACTACAATTACAGTTACTATCGTAAGTTTCGCCAGTAGTGCAAATATCACCATCATCGCATGACGTACCGATTAATGTATCATCAAAATCAGGACATAAATCATTCGCATCACAAACACCATCATTGTCACTATCAGAAATTGGAACTCCAGTACAATTGCATTCATTGTTGTATACATCATTCTCAGTACAGCTATCGCCATCGTCACATGAAGTACCTATCAAATTATCATCAAAATCCGGACATAGATCTTCAGCATCGCAAACACCGTCGTTATCCGAATCTTGAATAGTTCCACCGTCGCACTCACAGTTGGAATTATAAGTTTCACCAGAAGTACATATATCTCCATCTTCACAACTAGTTCCTATCAAGGCATCATCAAAATTGGGACATTGATCGTCTTCATTGCATATACCATCATTGTCGTCATCTACTAAGGTGCCACCTGTACAATTACAATCAGTATCGAGTGTCTCGCCTACGGTACAGCTGTCCCCATCGTCGCAAGGATCGCCTATAGCACAAGTAGGAATTTCGGAACTTACAATTATATCATCAATAGAGACATCACCTTGCCAAGATTCTCCAGTAGTACCTATAAATCTGAGCGTTATCATCTCTCCAAGGTAAGCCGCCAAATCTATCGATTCAGTATTCCATTGATTACCTTGATTACCTGTGATTGTAAACCCAAGATTGGTCCATGAGATACCTTTATCCATACTTACTTCTAACTCTAACTGCATATCCGTAGTGGTACCATACATATGATATTGAAAATCTATGCTAGCGGAAGTACTATTTCTGAAGTCATAGCAAGGAGATTCTATAATTGCTGTCTTTGCTGGATTATTAGGTGTAGATGCCTCTACGTACAAATAAATAGATCCGTCAGCCGCCGCATTGGGGCCAGTATTGGAGGATGGAGTAGTGCCTGATTGCTCTGTCCAATCGATATCATCCGTACCGTCCGTTATTTGTGTCCATTCTCCAGTTCCAGATTCAAAACTCTCAGCTGCAGGAAATTCATTGGTGAATACATCACATAAAGGACAATCTGGGCAAACGTAATCGTCTATGCTAAAATCATCGAAATAGAATCCATCTGCATTGGTATCACCATCCGAGGAAAGAAAATACCTCAGCTTTACATTAGCATTTCCGTTATACGCAGAAAGATTAATACTTTCTTGTGTCCATTTGCTATTGAGTGTATAAGTTTTTAAAGTAGTGTAACTACCACCACCGTTAGTGGATATTTGTAATTCTACTCTATCACCCACATCTAAAGACCATTTATTAAAACTATTAATGACTGGTTTTTCAGTATTAGACAAATCCAATGTAGGATTTAAAGTGAAATAGTTAGCAGTATTATTTTCGCAGTTTCCACCATTGGAATCACCAAAGCAATTTTCGCCACCATATGAATCATCTTGGATCAAACCCCAAGAGATTCCATTTCCACTAGCAGTCCAATTGGCCACTCCAGACTCTGCATCATCACTAAAAATATTAGTTTTATTTCCTACATATAATGTAATAGTTTCTCTTGAGCTTTCTATTCCATCCTGTTTGATTACTGCGTCTAGGCTGACTGTTCCATCTGCAAAAGCAGGATCTATGGTGACAGTAAATGGTGTAGTCGAATTGTCAACTTTGGTTTGTTGAGTAATGTTGGGAAATGCCTGAGGGGCAGAAACTGTTACTAATGTGCTTGAAGGTTCTAAGCTCACTTCAATATTGCTTGCATCAGCACCTACGCCCTTATTTTTTAGTTCTACAGATATAGTTAGACTTCCACCAGCTGTGGCTTCTCCAGTAGCCGTATGACTTTGAAAATCGGCAAAGCCTCCACAAATCCATGCTTGATAAAATAAAGGTCCCACATTTTCATCTACACGTCCGAATATTTCAGATTGTGCAGGCCAAAAACCACTTCCTCCAATCTCCGGTGTCCATCCATAAATACCTTCATTATGTAGATAATCTCTCGTAGTACCACAAGAAGTATATCCTAGCATTTGGAATGTAACTCCGTATGGGTAGTTATTATCAGACAAGAAATCAGATGCCCATTCTGAGTAAGTTGTAAACTCTGGTGGAGCTGTGTCAAAACCATAAGGCATTAGATATTTTCCTGCTGTAGAGTGAGATGAAAAGGCTACGGTAGGATTGATTTCTGCTACGAAGTCCCTTACGGCTTCTGTTTCAGGTTCAGAAAATGGTCCTGTGCCACTATATGTATTCGAATTCGGTGAATTACTACTACAGTTGGCATCGTAATCATAAGCATGGCTGTAGTTTCGGTTAAGATCTACACCATAAGTACCATCATTATTGTCTCTTCGATTCTTTCTCCAAAGTCCACCACCGTTCGGATTAGTAGTTTCATTATATACATAACCATCAGGATTGACCATAGGTACGAAATACAGTTCTCTATTATTGACTATATACTCCACATTCGGATCTGTATCATAATTTTCTAATAGCCAAAACATATAGTTAATCGTCACTGCCATAGAAAGGGGTTCTCTGGCATGATGTACTGCGTCATAATATACTACTGGTTCGTCTTCATCTGCATCTGGGTTATCCGATATCTTCACCGCCCATATAGTTCTGTTTTCTATGGATGTACCAATGCTGTACTTAGCTTTTACGAGATCAGGATATAGCGTTTCCATCTCGTCTAATTTATCGACCATTTCATCATAAGTGTAGAATCCTCCCATAGATCCATAGTCGAAGTTAGCCGCGGTTCTCGACATCTTTTCGAAAGAACTTATATAAGGCGCTTCTCTTGCTGCGCGGTCGGTAAAGAATTTATGGTAATCATCGATTTTTATCTCATAGTTAAATCCATGTGCGGCCAACTTCTGAATATGACTTTCGGAGAGATAAAGTTCGACAGCTCCATCTTCATCATAGTGAATATGATCTGCACCAATGTCTAGTGCATCCAAATCATGTAATTGGTCATGATCCTTGATAAACACTTGAACAATAGAGACCTTTTCTATTACTTCGTGGTGTGAGGTGGGAGCAGAATGGATTGTGGTTAAATTTTGAGCTTGACTCAAGAACGAGAAACCTAGAAGATAAACTAAAAGTAATTTCTTCATGCAGTTAAAAATTGACGGTTTAAATAAAGTAGGGTTTTCCGAATTGGGTATTCATAAGAATGAAACATTTCTAGCGATCCATCTGCCTTTGCAGAGAATATAGAAAGAGACAAACTTATAAAGGGTAATGAGTAATGATTCTCAGCTGTTTGAACTGTATTGTCTGAATACAATTTTAGGCGACTAACCTAATATTTACATAACTAGTAGAAATCAAGGAACTTGTTCAATTAGTTATTCCGCATTTGTAAATAAGGCGTGCTATAGAGAATCAAACTGTTGAAACAAATATAACTTTTTTATATACAATATTGATGAATATGTCTTAAATATTAATGTGAGAAGCCCATCCCAAAAACTTGATCTGGACAAATTAAACTAGTAGGAAAACACCGAATGAAGCGACTTATAAAGGAGAAGGCTAAATTTAAAGTATAGTATATTCTGAATGCATAACCTTTAACGAAAGGATTGCCATGACAACGTTTCTATGTAGAAAACTTCAAATTTGTAACTATAGAAGTACTTTGCGATCCTTGATAAATTAGATGAGTGAACATTACAAAAATGTATAGTATTTGAGTCGGACGCCTAATAATATGGTCAGCGGCATCAAAAAAGCCGCATCGAAATGAATCGATGCAGCTTTGAAAGTTTTATATGTAGGAGCAATTACTCTCCTGTATCTCTTCTAGCGATCATTTCGTTTATGTTAGTGATAAACTCTGATGCGGTTTTAGTATATCCTGTTTTGCCTAAGGCAGAAATACTGTATTGGCTGTCAGTTGATTCTTTACTTAGATCAAATAACCAAACTGTAGGATATCCTCGCACTTTAAATGCTTGCTGTAAATTTTGATTTTGTTGTTTGAATCTTGCTGGAAGTGACTTTCTTCTTGGGAAGTCTAGTTCTAGAAGAACTACATTTTTTTCAGCCCAATCCTTAAATTCTTTATGTACAAATACCGATTTAGTCAATCTTTTACACCATCCACACCAATCACTACCTGTGAAGTTGGCTAATATTGGCTTTCCAGTTTTTTGTGATTCAGCATAAGCTTCATCAACATCTACAAGCCATCCAGGGTTCTCAGCAGTGTACTCTGCATTTTGTCCCATACCGTAGCTGCTAATCATTAGAGAGAAGGCTAAAAGAAAAAAGAATCTCATTGTTTATTGTGTTTTATTTTCAAGCAATTGATACTTGGAGTATCGTTATACATATAAAGTAACTACAACTATCGCTGTATAGTGCAAATATAACTCCAAAATAAGGTATAATTAACACTAAGAAGCTAATATGACGTCATATTGTATTCTAGAGGATAGTAATATAACTAAGAATTAAAAGCGATCTAGTCATCGAGAGAAACCCGATTTGACGAGCTTGGGGCTTTCTTTTCTTCTCGCATCATCGGTATTTCCACATAGAAAATCGTACCCTCATTCACTTTAGTATCGAAGTATATTCTACCATTCATCGAATCGATCATATTAGCGGATATCGCAAGGCCTAAACCAGTTCCTGAGTTTTTAGTCGTAAAGTTGGGAGTGAACACCTTTTGCTTCATAAAGTCAGGAATACCAGTGCCGTTATCCTTAACAGATATTACGGCGATTTGATCTTTTTTATTCAATGAAATATCAATTTTTCCCCTTCTGTCATCTGGTATCGCTTGAATAGCGTTTTTAACCAAATTATTCAATATTCTAATCAATTGATTTCTGTCGACGAATACATAAAGATCTTCAATAGGTTCGGACATGGTAATTTCCATATCGTCTCTCTTTCGAAATAAATCATGCACCGCTTCAACTATTTCGTTGAGAATGATCTTTTCATTATTGGCTTTAGGCATCGTAGCATAATTAGAAAATTCATTAGCAATATTTGACAATGCATCTATTTGATTTACTAAAGTACTAGCCACTTTTTCGGTAATATCTTTGGCCCTATCTGGATTGGTTTTTACCATCTTATCCAAATATTGAATAGAAAGCTTCATAGGAGTTAATGGATTTTTGATTTCATGAGCCACTTGTTTTGCCATTTCTCTCCACGCCATATCTCTTTCCGTTTTAGCTATTATGTCGGCGCTATTTTGTACTTGTACTATTAAGTTATTGTATTCATTTATGAGTTGACCTATTTCATCGTTGTCTTCGTATGTAAGAGGTTCATTACTAGATCCTAGTTTAAATTCTTTTAGTTTGGAGGCAATGATTGATAATGGTCTTGTAATACTATTGGCTATAGCTAGGGCTATGGCACCTGCTATCAAGAATAAAAATACGTAGACATTTAATATCGTACTTATGAAATCTAGAATGCTACTATAGCTACGAGGACTCTCCGGAAATGTGATAGTAATGTAAGCATATGGTGGTTGAGAATTCATGCTCAAAGGAACTATGGTTTTAGGGATTCCTTCAAATTTAATATCGCGTGTTTGTAATTCTATATCTGTAAACTCTGCAGGAAGTCTGAGCATCTCTTCTTCTATATCAGTATAGTGAATGAGTTCTCCTGATCGAGAATACAACGCTATTTCTTGACCGTGTATATCTGTAATTTTATTAAGCGATTGACTCAGTACAATGATTTTACTTTCTTCGTCAACAGCATTTGAGACATGAGACTGTACAGAATTTAGAACACTTATTATTTGCTCTCTATTTGATTCTGATTCATTATTCTTTAGTAGGTTATTGAAATAGTATCCAGTCATCAATCCTATTATCAAAAACGAGAATACAATAAGAACTATGATGACTAATTGTATTTTGGTTCTAAGGGAATCTTTTGTATAGAGTTGTATATCTAGGGGATCGGTGAGAAAGTGCCATTTACTATTAATCACTCCAATAAGTATAATCATCATTCCTAAGATTGAGAATATATATGAGAATAATGAAATAGGTTTTATAAGTGAAGATATTTTTTTATAGTTGACAATACGTATTCCATCCGCAACTTGACTTGTTACAAATGAATAGCCATTGGCTAAAGTATCTGATTTAATAAAAGCGATTTCACTCAATTCTAATTCATGAGTGTTACGATCTTCCATCAAAATAATTTTATCATTTTGAGTTACGTAATAGTTATGTTTATTATATCCACTTATGAGTTGATCTTTAGCTGGATTTAGTATAATTATTAATTGGAATGGAGCGTTTTCATGAAAATCATTATTGACCAAATATTGTAAATAGTAAGTTTGTTGATAGGGGTTGTACATTACAAACTGACTTATTTCAATGCTTCTATCCAATTGCGACTTCATTTGATCATGTGGCACGCCAGAAGTATTGAATAGGCTATTTTTATTAACATCGTAACATTCAATTTGCATCTTTTTATTAGGAAGCTTGCTGTCAAACGGAACGTTCTGTCTTATATATTCTTCTAGATCTTCACGTTGAAAATTGCCCTGACGCAATTGACTCATTCTACTAAATATTTGCGAGGCCATCACAGATTGATGTACATCAGATATTTTTCTTAGATCTGCGGAATCTGCATTTTTATATAAATTTTCGACATATTCTTTTCGCTCCTCAATATCTTCTTGCAGGCTGTTATAAAAGACTATACCCGCCATGAATGATCCAAAAATAACCATCCACCATATGAGCCATATGATACTATTAGATCTATGCTCGATGAATAAGTCTAGCATTAAAAGATAGACTACCAAATAGGTTAATAAAATCCATAGAGGCAAATTGAGGCCCAATAAAAAATAGACAGTAGTAGAAATTATAATTCCTAATCCGTAGTATATCACTTTATTATTCTTACTGCCTTTAGATGCCATGAATACGATGCTACATGTCGCTGTAAAAAGTAGAAGTATGTACGCCAAAAGCAAAATGATAACGATCAGACTATACTTATCAAAAAGTAAGATGTTGTCAATGTCTAAATGTATCGCTGGATGCCTTATAATCCCAGAGGCAATATGACAAGCATAAAACAAACCGCTTCCAAGCAAAGTAGATGCAAACAAAAAACTGAGCGGATTATACTTGTTGGCTAATGCTCTATTTTTAACTCTTTGACTGAGGTGAATTACCAAATATCCTAATACTAATGCAAGTAAAACGAACTCTGCTAAAGAACTTACCCAAAAGGAGGAACTATGAATATCTTGGAATACGATTAAAGGATGAAAGTATTTTTTTAAATCTATTAATTGAATTAAAACGAAGATTCCGATACTTATAGAGGAATGTACTAATAATGATTTTAATGATCCTTTTAATCTCCGACTATAGCCGTAAATCGTATGCAGTAATATTATAAACGAACATAAGAAAATTAAAAATCGAAATAGACCAGTGTACCTATTGGATATAGTGCCGGATGATTCAAGATATTCTATTGAATCAAAATTAGTGAGTGATATTTTTTTTGGTAATCTTAGATTATTGTTAAGATTCAGTTTTTTCGTAAACGCAGTATTGATTTCTCTTTTCGAATTGTAAATATTAGGTGCTAAAAGAAAAGAATGTAGAGAATCTATTTGATCAGTTTCTCCATCATACTCAGCACTAGAAGAGAATAGGCTAGGTCGATCAATTTGATTCCAATAGATTAACGAATCTTTTTTGAGTATATTAATATACCAAGAACTCTGTTCAAGCTTTTGCCAATCACTATTGGAGAGATCTGGATATTTTTTTAAAATCTCTTTATCCAGTTTAAGCGCATGCGAGAGTTCTGATTTTATTTTAGCTATATCGGATTGAGTACTATCGACTTTGGGGAGTTGATAAGTGCTAATACTAAGAATGATTCCTAGTAGACTTAAAATTAGAATATAGTGCTTGCTTAAGCGATTCACTATGGCTATTGGATTATTAAAAGCACAAGATAAGTATTTTATATATTATAATATATCTTTATATGTGATAGCCTCAAATAATCGAAATCAATAGACTTCGATGTCGTACCTTTGCGAAGCATCGCTCTATCGCGTGCCTTGCTTGCCAAGGCATGAGGAAAGTCCGGACAACGTAGAGCACCATACCGTGTAATAAGCGGATCCCTCTGTAGAGAGAGAATAGAAAGTGTCGCAGAAAATAACCGCCTCTTGCTAGCCAAGGGGTAAGGGTGAAAATGTGAGGTAAGAGCTCACGGTTATACTAGGTAACTAGTATAGCGGATAAACCTTGTGGGTTGTAATGCCATGTATATTATGATTCGACTCCGGTCGACGAGAGCTGCTCGCTCAAGAATACCAAGTCATAAGGGGTAGGCAGCATAGATAAATGATAGAGCGCTTTCTTGCTTTAGCAATGTTAGTGACAGAATCCGGCTTATAGATGCATTTTTATTTTAAGAGCACTAAATAGATCAAAAGTGCCCTCAAAGAAAAAGTATCAGTACCTAGGTACTGATCCTTTTTCTTTTATTTCTTAACTAATCTTGATTATTCTTCTAAGGCATTCTGCTCACTATAACTTGCAAAATCAAAGATTAACCCAAATCTCAATGTATTATCTAAAGGATTTCTTTGATTACTTGTAGGTACTAAGTAAGAAAGGTCAATACCAAACACGTTATATTTTAATCCTAGTCCTAGAGTTAGGAATTTTCTATCTCCTTTGGTAGCATGTTCGTAATAATATCCAGCTCTTACTGCAAATTGATTATCATACCAATATTCTGCTCCAAGCGAGTAGGATAATTCTTTTATTTCTTCACTAAATCCACCTTGCGCATCCGTGAATGAACCAAATAGACCTGAGAAAAGGGATTTTTCTCTGAAGTCACCTATGTTTTCAGGATCTCTATTTGGATTGTATTCAGGATTCTCCGTTCCATCAGATAAGAATCTAGCCACAGGAGTAGGTACCATTAACTTGTTAATATCCAAACCAAACTCTACCGTGTTGAATTCATCCAATTCTAATTTTAATGCTGTACCTAATCCAAAATTGGCAGGCAAGAAATCTTTTACTGCTTGATTAGTATAACTTACTTTAGAACCAATATTCGTTAGAGCTAAACCCATGGCGAACTCACTATTATATCCTCCAGTTTTACCCTTAGATCGATAAGTAAGAGAGAAGTCAGCCGCAAAAGCATTGGCAGAGTTAATATCTAATCCACCAGCCATTTGACCACTGGCTAGATTTGAATATATGTACTTGGCTGTTAAGCCCGCAGATAATTTATCACTTAGCTTTCTAGCATATGCCCCTGATATTTCAAATTCTCTGGGTTTACCAGATCCTGTACTGATTCCATCATTATCCGTAAAGCTGATTTCACCTAATGAGAAGAATCTTAATCCAAAACCAACTGTTTGGAGATCATCGATCTTTTTATAACCAGACAAATAAGCTAGATATATATCATTGAGGTTAAGTTCTCTGAGCCACGGAGTATAAGTTACTGCTAAGGCAGTCTCTTCCTCAGCGTAAACTAAATTACTAGCATTGTAATGCATAGCGTTAGAATTAGGTGTAAGCGCTATACCTAGGTCACCCATAGACCCACCTCTTGCATCTGGTGCAATACGTAAGAATGGCATTGCTGAAATCACAGCATTAGAGATACAATCTGATTCACCTATATTAGTTATACATCCAACTTCGGAGTTAAATCCAAATGATTGTGCTGATGTATAGAAGGATGTAATACTTAGGGAAAGTGTTGCTACACAAGTAAAAATTAGTTTCTTCATTATTATCTTTTATGATATGTTCTTTTCGTTGCTAATAGACAATCCTGCAATATTCGTGCTCAAAATTGTCATTTAGCCTACAGTTGCAAAAATAAAATAGTATTTCAATTAATAGACTAATACCATTCTACATTACCATGTAATAAGGTAATAGGAAGTGTAATTGATCTATTAAGGTTTTTAAATGATGAGATAGAATGATCGAATTGGGCTATTTAAGTATAACTAGTTTTTCGAAATCACTCTCTCTGACTAGATTTAACTCATCTGATCTTGCTTTTATTTTATAGAGATACACTCCTTTTCCAATATCTGAGCCATAATCATCCGTTCCATCCCAGTGAATATCGTCTACTCGGAAGCCAGAAGCGAATTTTGTAGCTTCTATAGTTTTTACCACTTTACCAGTGACGGTATAGATAGATACGAGTATATCTAATTCAGTATCAGCTAAGTCATGTTCAAATTGGAAATTAGTGCTAGTCGTGAATGGATTAGGATAATTTAAAACATGCTCAAGTATATTATCTCCATCTTTCACCACAACGAATTCTGTTCTCATTTCAGAACTATTATTCAAAACATCCCATGCCTTTACAGTTACACTATGTCTACCAGATTCGATATCCGAAAGTGGGTATCTTGCAGTTCCTTGACGGAAATTATCCACAGCTGCTTCATAAAACTCATTCATAATGAAAGTACCTTGATTATCTTCATCTAAGGTTCCACTAAGGTCATGACCTATGCTTGTTCCGGTAACATTGATTCCATTTTCATCTTCAAGTTTTACCAGTAATACAGGATCATTACTAGTAATACCACCATAAACAAAGCTTTCATCGTTCATAAATAGCTCAATATCGGGTCCTTCATTATCCGATATTATATTATTACTTGTACCTCCTATCATTATATCGCCATTACTTCCTTTTGCTTCTACTCGATTGGAATTAGTAGCATAATAGCTGATTCTTCCGTTTCCATATGAATAATCGATGTCTTTTGGGATTACAAATTCAAATGAAAATCTACCATTGGTAACAGTCGCCGCTCCTTTAAAAAGCACATTTTTGAAAACATCAAATGATCTGACACCACTACTGGCATCGTTGGCTAATGTCCTAAGAGTGGATTCCTTATCAAATATAGTAGGGTAGACAATTCCATTATAATCATTGACTAATTGGCCATCATTATCAGTAATGATACCTTCTATCACAACCTTATCTAAAGCTCTGAGTGTATCAGCAAATATTGCTGACGAAATCCCATTGATAGAAGAGGTTTCTATATTTAATGGTGGTACAGAAAGACGCATTGCTGGATCACCAATTAAGGAAAATTTCCTTGCATTAATCCGTAGGGTATCCTCAAAATTATTGTTCTTACTCCGCATAATAATTTCTCCTAGCGTCTGTAATTGACCACCTATCCTAGAAAACAGGGTGTCATATACTGAGTCCACCAAACGATAATTATCACTTGCAAATACCGCTCTAGTAGTGGAATATAAACCTATAGCCCCTCCTCGAGGATTTAATATACTCGATTCACCAGCACTTTCTACAGTAGGTTCGTCATATCCAGTAAATGTACAGGTAGCCGTGACTAATAGAGGCATTTTATCATAATCATCCCAACTTTGTATATCTGATACCTGAAGCACTCTTTCTTGTGCCCAACCTTTAGGACCGCCATGCCCTAAATAATTCAATACTAGCAATCCTTTAAAGACAGCGTTATTAATCTCCTTGGTAGCGTCAGGAAATCTTGTACCTCCTGGAGTTGACTCTTGCAGGAATGCATCAAAATATATTTTCTGATGATTAAAATCAGGAAATTTATCTTTAGTATCTTCAGAGAGTCTTTCAGTGTCAATCACATGTCTTGCTTCTTCATCATCAGCAGCAAAACCTAATTTAAGCTTCCAATCTCCTTGTGTATCTGGTGAAGTGTCATAATGTATGAACTTATCCACTAATACTGCAAATTCATCTGATGTCTTTACTGGAAGTCTTCCAACAGCTATATCCAATTGGCCCACTAGATCTGTTCCTTCATTGACATCCAGCAGCGCAAAGAAATCATCAGTTGGAAAGCCATTAATTGGAGATAAGGACTCTTTGGTCTCATAGACCGGCACAAAATTATGATCAGGTACATCTGGCATGATTTGTTTGTAGTCATAAGTCCCATCTCCGACTAACATTAGATATCTAAAATTAGGTGATCTATCATATAGCATCTTTGCAAAATCTCTAATGGCAGTAGGATCCACTTTGCCACCAGAAAATTCATTGTAGATTTTGTTAATATCTACGGCTTCAACAGAAATGTTATTGTGAGTAGATCTGTGCTCTACATATCTTTCAATATCAGCTTCAAAAAGTGGGTGGTAAACTACTAGCATGTCCGCATTAGAAAGCGAATGTAAATTCTGATTTTCAACTTCACCAATTCTAGTAGGAATCATAGCACTAGATTCATTAAAGGCAAAAAACATTTTCATTTGATCCGATGAATTAAACTTTATTTGATTACCATCGGTATATGCATTTGATATATTCGAAATATCGGTAACATCCCAAATATGATCAGGATTGCCACTATAACTCAGTGCCGTCGTATTGTGATTAACACTTTCTTTATTAGATATCCATTTTGGATCACCTGAAATGTTTATGCTTTTTGGAACCACTAATTGTAAATAATCTATCCACCCTTCCGAAGTAGTAGTACCTTGAAATGGGTATCTTACCCTGATGGATGCATTAGGACTGCTAAGGCTCACATTCTCTTTTAAAGTTACGTAACTAGCATATTTGGTAGTACTTATTGAAGATCCACTTGTCGTAACCCTGAAGATGGTTTTATCGAAAGTTCTATCTGCAATATCAACATAAACTTCAGATCCAGAAATATCATTTCTTCCTGCAAATCCTAGACTAACTTCTATCTCTTCTTGGGCAACGTAATCTGAAAGATCAAATTGATCAGTGTAGTCATACTCTTTTATGGTATTGTATCTGTCTCCAAACCAAAGTTGGCCAGTACCTTGAGTAGCATTGAATGCGCCTAGAAGATTGACTTTATCTTCTTCGTATCTCTGTAATTCGTGGTATACTCCTGAAGTATATTCTGTATTGAGCACGGCAGGAGCGTTAGTCAACCTTTTACCAGGTGTATCTTTCACTTTTATGTAAGCATAATTAACATCCGAATAAATGTTTTTATGAAAGGAAAAATCATCTTCAGTAGTGGTAATACTTTTTGCACCAGTAGCATAGAACAGTATGTAATCATTGCTATTGAAAATATTGTCATTTTCTCCCTCTAATAATATTGGAGATTCTACAAGATCGTCAAATCTGTTTTCAGAAAGATTTTCAGGAACGGCCCTTCCTTCACTTGTATATACCGAAAGATTTTTAGGGTTAATATTATCTATATCAACTCCTAGATCTTTAAGGAAATTGTAATCGAGCTTGTATACTCCAGATTGGTCAAATGATATCTTATATATCTTTCCTTCAGCAAGTACTGAATTATTGGCAAACGTCGGCCCTCCTCTGCTTTCTGCAAGTGGCGCGCCAAAATTTACTATTATTCGCGCTTGTTCTACTTTTTCAAACCTTCCATTAGTTTCTATTACCGGTATAAATCCATAAGTTAAGATATAGTCATTACGATGTTTTTCGATAGAAGTCCAGACTTCTAATTTTTGAGTAATATATTTTTTTGCTTCTTCTGTTTGGATGTCAATCTCACTACTTTGAGTTACGATGGCTTCAACCGAGACCTCCATATTTGAAGTTAATCTTACTTGATCACTGTAGACAGGCACTTCTGGATGATCTGCTTTAAGCTGACCGTCATTAATAGTGTGAATACTTAGTAGCTTAGGTGAAGTTGGGTCAATCTGGATATCCTTAGTAGACCATTCAAAAGTAGTGCTGATTTGCTTTGATTGTCCAAAAATTGAAACAGAAACGACTAATAATAGTGCTATCAATAACGTATTTGACCTCATGGTTTGCAATAGTTTATATATATACATGCAGTATAACATTATGCATTCATAATTTGTTAGTCTTTATGAGAATATTTCACTAGATATATCCTTGCGAAGACCTTTATTAGCATCGAGAAATTTCATGCAATTGATTTAATATTACACAGCAACTCCCTCGATTACTTGGTTGACACATACAAAACGGCTTCCACCTAATGGTATTGTATGATAATTCAACTTATTCACAGACTTCTGAGAGAAACTGTCCTCTATATTAAGAATGTTCATAATTATATCAACAATCATACAATAATAATGCTTGGAATACCTTTTGCACATTACTTAAGTGACATTCACTAATTTGTGAGTAGCTTTGGGCGTATTTGAAAGCTTATGAGGATTGGAATATTTATATTAGGGATAATTTGGGTTGTGGCCTCTACTGACGCCCAAGATCCTATATTTTCTCAGTTTTACAATGCTCCGAATCAAGTCAATCCTGCTTTTGCCGGGAATACTAGAAGTCCTTTCATTGCTACTAATTATAGATTGCAGTGGCCGGGATTTTCTTCGGTATATAACACTTATATGCTGAGTTATGATCAATTCGTTCCACGTTTAAATAGTGGATTTGGATTGGGGCTTTTAGCGGATGATTCTGGTGATGGAACACTTAAGACTACCAAAATTTCTGGATTATACTCATATAGGGTATTTGTTACCCAAGATACCTATCTCAAATTAGGGATGGAGCTAGGATTGGTACAATTCCGATTGGATCCTTCCAAATTGATTTTTTTCGATCAGTTAGATCCACAATTTGGACCTGTAAGTCCTGGAGGAACTCCTTTTCCAACGCAAGAAAATCTTACTGATGTAGGTACTAATTTCTATGCCGATGTTGGGGCTGGCATTATGATTTATAGTAGCAAGTACTATGGCGGTATTGGTCTCAAGCATTTGAATAACCCAGATAACGGCTTTTTAAATAATATAGAAAATATCGATCGAGGCATTCCAACGAGAATAACAGTTCACGCAGGAATGCAAATAGACTTGGAAAAAGGCAATAATAGGAATCAATCTGCGTTTATATCACCCAACATCATGTATGTAAAGCAAGGTCCATTTAGACAGATTAATGTAGGGGCTTATATTGATTTTGGTGTTTTTTTTACTGGATTGTGGTACAGAGATACTGCAACCAATGGTGATGCGGCTATTGCGAGTCTCGGTGTAAGAAGCGGAATGTTCAAGATTAGTTACAGCTATGATTTGACGGTTTCGGGTCTCGGAGTTAACTCAGGAGGATCTCACGAAATAGGAATAATATTCAATTTTGACAGCTTGTTGCCAAAAGAATCAAAATATAATGACTGTTTAAACCTATTTAGATAGGAAATGGTACAGTTTATGAACTAACAAATCGAGAGCTACTAGCTCTTAGGGGTCAAATGTTAACATTTGATCTGAAGCAACACTTAGATTAAATAAAGCTTGCCTAAGTTACTATTTTGTATATATTTGCCAGCTATTATAGAACACACTCAACTATTTAAAAGAATGAATAGAATTTTTCAACTAAGCGGAGCACTATTTGGTGTAGTATTAATACTATCAAGCTGCGGTAGAAAGAATGAAGTTTCAAGAACGACAGGATGGGAGTACAACAGCCCAGAATACGGAGGTTTCGAGAAGCTTGATTATGAAGGTCAAATAAATGGTCCAAACCTCGTCTTAGTGGAGGGAGGAACTTTTACCATGGGTCTTACTGAAGAGGATGTAACGTTCGAATGGAATAACATTCCAAGAAGAGTTACTGTATCTTCTTTCTATATGGATGAAACAGAGGTAGCGAATATAGATTACCGTGAGTATCTATATTACTTAAAGAGAACATACATTTCTTATCCAGAAGTATTCCAGGATGCACTTCCTGATACATTAGTATGGAGAGAGGAACTTGCATATAACGAACCATTAGTACGTACTTACCTAAGACACCCATCTTATGACGATTACCCAGTAGTGGGAGTATCTTGGGAACAAGCAGTTGAGTACTCTAAGTGGAGAACTGATGCGGTAAACAAATCGCTATTAATTAATAGAGGAATCTTAAACCCAACAGCAGAAGAAAAAGATTCAGATGCTTTTAATACAGAGGCATATTTAGATGGACAGTATGTAGGTGATGTTCGTAAAAATTTAGAAGACAAAGCAATTGATGGTGGTGAGAGAGCTGTACGTTTTGAAGATGGAATTTTACTTCCAGACTACAGACTTCCTACTGAAGCGGAATGGGAATATGCTGCATTGGCACTCCAAGGTAATCAAGCAGGTACACAAGATGAATTGATTACTGATAGACGTATTTATCCATGGAATGGAAATACGGCTAGATATAAAACTAGAAATGGAACTCAAGGAAAAATCTTAGCTAACTTCAAGAGAAGTGGTGGAGATTATATGGGTATGGCTGGAGCTTTAAATGATAATGCTTCTACTCCAGGTCCTGTTACAACGTTCTTACCAAATGACTTTGGTCTTTATAATATGGCAGGAAATGTGGCTGAATGGACTGCAGATGTTTATAGACCTATGACAAGTCAGTCATTAGTTGATGCTGAACAACAAGATCTTAACCCATATAGGGGTAATATATTTACGGAAGTAGTGAGAGATGAAGACGGTAATCCAGTAGAAAAAGATAGTTTAGGTAGAATTAGATATCAAACTATCGATGATGCAGAAGCTGAAGGTAGAGAAAACTACAAACAAGCTAATGTTATTGATTTCAAGGATGATGATTCTGAATACGTTCAATACAACTACGGAGAAAGTTCATTAGTTAATGATGATACAAGAGTAGTGAAAGGTGGCGGATGGGCTGATAGACTTTTCTGGTTGTCTCCAGGGGCAAGAAAGTTTAAGCAGCAGGATAAAGGATATAGAGACATCGGATTTAGATGTGCTATGATCAGAATGGGTGGAGCATCAGGAAATGAAGATACTGGTGGAAACGTATTCAAAGAAAAAGGAAGTAAAGTAAAGAGAAGATATAAATAAACTCTTCACTTGATGAAATATTAAGAAGCTTCAGTAGAAATACTGAGGCTTCTTTTATTTTTGGGCGATCTAAAATATAATGATGACTACAATAGATACCATTTATAATCAGTATAGAACCAACTATAGACTTACTACAGATTCTAGATCCATTGAGCCAGGAATAATATACCTAGCATTAAGAGGTGAAAGATTTGATGGTAATCAGTTTGCACAGCAGGCACTAGATAAAGGAGCTAGTTTGGTAATTATTGATAATGACTCTTATGATATCCAAGATGATAGAGTAATCTTAGTAGATGATGGACTTCGTACACTTCAACATCTGGCTAAAAAACATAGACAAGTATTGAATATACCCGTAGTGGCTTTGACGGGTTCTAATGGTAAGACCACCACTAAAGAATTAATGCATCAAGCTTTGTCAACTAGATACATAGTACATGCTACATCAGGGAATTTCAATAATCACATTGGCGTTCCGCTTACAATTCTGAAAGCCACTCCGGATCATGAAATTATGATAGTTGAAATGGGTGCAAATCATGTCGGTGAGATCGAAGAGCTTTGTAAAATTGCCATGCCAGATATTGGACTTATAACGAATATTGGTAAAGCGCATTTAGAAGGTTTTGGGGGGTATCAAGGTGTAATTAAAGCAAAGTCGGAAATGTATGTACATTTAAAATCTACAGGATCTACTATCATTTATAATGAAGAGGACGAACTCTTAAAAAGTATAGTCGGAGATTATTTTCCTCGGGTTGCTTATTCGCCTGTGCGTGATTTTAAACTTATTCATTCATATCCGAATCTCTCATTTGAGTATTCCTCGAAGCAATATAGTACACAGTTGGTAGGGGAGTATAATCTTGCAAATATATCAACAGCAATTGCCGTAGGATCTTTATTGAATTGTACTACAGAAGATATGCTAAATAACATTTGCAACTATAGTCCTACTAATAATAGATCGCAGTCAATAAGCAAGGCGGGTATACATTTTATATTGGACGCCTATAATGCGAACCCATCAAGTATGGAACTAGCGATTAAAGGTTTTTCTGAATCTTCTTTTAGTGACAAGGTTTTAATTTTAGGAGACATGCTTGAGCTTGGAGAAGCAAGTCAACAAGAACATGAAAAGACAATCAAAGAATGTACTGTTCTAGAAATGACTGAAGTCATATTTGTGGGTCCTATTTTTAAAACTTTCGAAAGCGCTTATAGCAGGTTTAAATTCTTTGATAGCGTCGATGAATTATCTTCAACTATTGCGA
>CALBEE010000025.1 GCA_937927575.1 uncultured Saprospiraceae bacterium
TACAGAAGTCGAGATCGAAGTTTTGGAAATGCTCGCTTTATCTATGATTTGATTGACCAAGCGAAAATAAATATGGGTTTGAGATTGATGTCTCGCGCGCGGCCTGAAAAGCTTTCAATCAAAGAGTTATCTCTTATCAAAAGTAAGGATATCTCGAAGATTCAGATTAAGGATAATAAGGTGTTGCCAAATATTCCTGTAGATGATAAGATGTTAGATATAGCGCTTGCTGAACTCGATAGTCTTATAGGTATAGATAATATTAAATTACAGATCAAAGAGTTGGTAGGTATAGTTAGATATTATAAAGAGACAGGTAAAAATGTTATTGCCAATTTCTCTCTTCATTCGGTATTTGTAGGTAATCCGGGAACAGGAAAAACTACTGTAGCTAGGATATTGACTAATATTTACAAAGCCTTGGGAATCTTAGAAAGAGGACATATGGTGGAGACGGATCGTCAAGGCTTAGTAGCAGGTTTTGTAGGCCAAACGGCTATCAAAACCGCAGAACGTATAGACGAAGCTATGGGTGGAGTACTCTTTATAGATGAGGCTTATGCATTGACTAGTATGGGGGGTATGCAAGGAGACTATGGCAACGAAGCTATTCAAACCATGCTCAAGAGAATGGAGGATCATCGAGGAGAGTTTTTCATATTTGTTGCTGGATATCCAGATAATATGGATCGCTTTCTCAAAGCTAATCCTGGACTCAATAGTAGGTTTGATAAAGTGTTGAAATTTGATGATTATAATGCTGCGCAACTTTCAGATATCAGCACTAAGATGTTTGAAGATGATGGATATAATATCACTGCTAAGGCTAGAGATTATCTGAGGGAATATTTTGATAAGCTAGTATTGTATAAAGATAAGTATTTTGGTAACGCAAGAACGGTAAGAAAGATCGTTTTAGAAGTGGTCAAGAATCAAAATCTGCGTATTTCGAAAATAGCCATTGATGACCGTAAACGTGGAGCATCTAACAAGATTTTATTTGAAGATGTAACGACTGTAGAGTTCATGATGAATCAACAGACTTGGGAGAAGAAAGGAATTAGTTTTTAGTCGGCTACGCCTTCGAGAGTCGCTTCACTTCGAGAAAAATAAAAAGAGATCAAGACGTTAGTCTTGATCTCTTTATTTTTCTCTCAATCTCTCAATCTCAATTAAAACATAATAAATTTCGGTCTTCCACCACATTGCGCTACGGCGAATGCTCCTACTCCCCAATTCAATTCGAATACTACACCAGCAAAAATCGGAATGCTGGAAGAGTAATCTTCAGCATAGATTGCTGGATCTCCAATTGGCGCAGCCATTTCCTGACCTACTTCATTCACCATATCCGTAAATCCATATTCAAATCTTAATCCTAAGATACCAGAGAAAGCACCTTCAGTACCAATGACATTAGCACCGAATCCGATGACACCCGAGATGGCGTTGCTATTAAAGTTTTCCTTGATATCAAGTGGTTCTGATCCAGCATTGGATCCTTCTACGGCACTAATAAATGAGATTTTAGGGCCTATTTCGAAGTAACCTAGATTCTTGGCATTTCTGTATAAAAGATAAACGTCCAGCGCTTTCCAATCTATCGTAGGTCTAACGTCCATATCTTCAACGAATTCAAATTCTTGTTTGGCGCTACTGCTCATCACATCTATAGATAATCCATTGTATCCGAAGTTGATACCTACTTTTCCACCAAAACTGTATCCATTACTAATGGCATAATCCCAGGTTGGTGAATCTGCAATCGCAGAGTTAAATAATCCTGTGAATCCGTATTGCGCTTTGAGCCCTACATCGAACCACACGATTTCTTTTTGTCCAAATGTAGCTACGCTTATCATCATAGCTATTGCAGCGATTAGTATCTTTTGCATGTTGTTGTATTATGTTATTTGATTTAATAGTTCTTTTGAATGCTTAGACCACATGTAGAGGTCATTTGCTGTGCAAGTTATAAAAGATGTCAATAAATTATAATTCTTCAGATTACTTCGTAGTACTCCAAGCAGTGTATCCTCCTTTTAAATTGGTGCATTTTTCAAAACCCTTCTCTTTCATCAAGGCTATTGATTTAGCACTACGACCACCTGATCGACAGTAAACTAAGTAATGTTTGTTTTTATCCAATTTATCAATTTCAGTAGAGAAACTATCGGCAAAGTAATCCAACTCTAGAGCTCCATCGATTTTACCATCTGCGATCTCTTCAGGTGTTCTTACATCCAATAACACCATATCTGAAGATTTTGAAAGCATATTCTTTAATGCTTCAGAATCTACTTCCATAGGAATGCTAGAATCGGTATTAGGTGTTAGTTTGGGTTTGCATGAAGCTATAAGTATCAATGTGGCTAGAAGCGCTATATATTTCATAATGACTTGGTATTTATTTGTGTAAATATAATGAATAAGCATATACGAACCCTATAAAGTAGATCATTCGATTCGGACTAAAAGTTATGCTGAATTCCTTAGTTGCCAAATATTGTTTCGTCTTGATACTGAGAGACTTAGTCCTAACATATTATGCTAGATTAAATATGTTTTTTTTCTATTTGAATTTCGTCAATTCCGTTTCAAGTTCTATATTCAAGCAATGAAAAAACTAAACCAATATGTCGAAGAAAATTCCCCTTGTTCTTCTATTAATAGCCCTTTTGATCATCGCAAGTGAGACTATTTAATAGAAGGATTAATTAAATGCAATACAAATTGATTAGGTGAGTGCCGTCTTGTTCATAAATCCGCAATGAGATGGCATTTTTTATGCATGACGTTAAAGAATCGGATTCTGAAGTTCGATAGGAGTTGTTTATTCGAAAGCTTTTAGATCAAGGAACAATTTAATTTCACCGCATTCATAAAGGGGAGCAGTTTCATCTGGTTCGATTCGGTAATCTCCAATCATCATTAATGCATTTTCCAAAGTTCGTCTATCTGTGATTGTAGTTTCAGCAGCTTTTATCTTTACAAATACAGGTTCTCCCTTTCTATTAGCGCAGACCTCAACATTGATTTTACCACTTCCACTCTTTATTAAACTGTGTAACCTGGTGTGATCTCTCAAAATTACATTTCTTTCGTTTTTTCCGAATCCAAATTTACCACTATTTTGGGCTATGTATGAGGACGTAAATAACGAAGTATCCCCAATGGATAGATTACCAGAATAATAATTATTAAAGACAGCAGCTCTAGCTTCAGTATCGCTATAATTATTAGTAACACTGCAGTTGAAGTAAATTGTAATCAAACTTAAATAAACCAATTTCTTCATACTATTTACATTTTGATATTAATTATTGAAGTGCTTTTAAATAAAAACCCACAAAAGCGTAGCTCCTGCGGGTTCATATATTTGTTTCGAAAATTAGTCTCTATTTAAAGGCATTTATATCTAAGAAGATTTTGATCAATCCGCACTGTTCTTTAGGTGCAGTTCTGTCTGGCTCAAACTTATAACCCTTAATCATTTTTAATGCCTTTCTTAAAGTGGTCTTTTTAGTGATCGTAGTGTTGAAGTTGTCTATTTCAGTATAAGTTGCTTTACCGGCACGGTCTATACATACCTTGACATATATCTTACCTGAGCCACTAGCAATTACCGCAGCTAATTCTGCGTGATTTCTATAAATCACTTTACGACCAAACACTCCATTGCCACTTCCTTCGAACTCACCGTTCCCAGCGCCTCCATCACCTATTCCACTATCACCATCATCACCTCCACTATCTCTTCCATCACCATCTCCAGAATCACCCTTTCCAGGCCCACCATCTCCATCGATAGAAGACGGCTTATCAGTACCCGTCTCACTAGTACTATTGTTCTTGCTCGTAGGTGCAGATTCCTCAGCTGGTGGTGAAGGATTAGTATCTTCTACTTCTGCTTCTTCAACTACAGGCTCAGGGATTACTTCCTCTTCAGGCTCATCAAATTCCATCTCTTCTTCTATAGCTTCTACTGGAGATTCCTCTTCTAATACCTCAGATACTATTGGCTCTGTAGGTGTAACATCTTTTACGGGTGTGGGTGGAGTTGGGGTAGGTGGCGTAACTTTCGTTTCTACCTTTACTTCTGTAGGAGTAGATTTCACCTGCTTTACCTCCTCAGTTTTGGCTCGAGTTTTACCTTCTGCTGCCTTAGATGCTCTACTATTGTCACTTGACATCGCAAAATCAATCAGTTTGCTTTCTTCAAATTGAATAGCTACCTCAATTACGGGTACATCCGGCACCTTAGGTGGGAACATATAAAACCATGCAATCAATAGTAACAATAAGTGCAAAATAATGCTGTTACGCATTCCTTTTCGCTTATTCTCTTTTTCCATTGCTAGTAGCGTCGTGTCCATATCTCTGCTATTTATTTCGTATTACTTTATATTAAGACGTTCGTGTTGCTCTTTATTGTGTTAAAGGAGTATTAATACACTCTAACATACTACATATATCGCACCATTCCTCCGTCTTTTAACCATTAGACGCATAAATGTAAAGAATTACATATATACATTACCAATAATGTAATGATATTGATCTTTTTCTTGATCTTTAATGTTCTTATATCATCGTAAGGTCGTTGACAAGTATTCTTCTGTCATAGATCAAGAGTATATTTGTAATACCACATTAAGTTTAATTAATATCATATTCATGAGTTATATCAAATTACTAATTCTAGCCTTCTTCATCCAGATATCTTATACTTCTTCAGCTCAAGATTTTAGTGAAGTTAATTATCCGATGTCTGCCTATGGATCTGATTTGGATTATGGATTTTTAGGAGGTCTGGTAAATCCTAATTTAAGTAATATCGATTTTAATAATGATGGTGCTATGGACCTTTTCGTTTTTGATAGAAATGGAAACCGTATTTATACTTTTGTGCATACAGGCGAAGAGGGAATAGCGTCTTTCGAACATGCACCGCAATACGAAAGTGTATTCCCAGAAAATCTTCATGATTGGGCGCTTCTTGTGGATTATGATGGAGACGGCATACAAGATCTATTTTCAGCGCCGACTAATAATTCTAATGGTATTTCAGTTTGGAAAGGAAGTGTGACTAATGGTGTGCTATCGTTTGAGTTGTTAAGATTTCCTGATGATCCAGAAGAGACTATTTTATATTTTGATTTTCCACTTACTTCAGGAAATATTCAAAGAAGAAGCATATATGTTTCTTTCAATGTAGATATCCCAGCTATTACAGATATGGATGGAGATGGAGATGTTGATATTTTGGCATTCGAGCAAGGAGGAAGTTATTTGCAATATCATCGTAATCTTTCGGTTGAAAATAATCTCGGTCTTGAGAATATGCATTTCGAATTAGGTGAGACTTGTTGGGGGAAAATTAAAGAGGGTGATCTGGATGCTACGATTACACTCAATGCTGATGATGACATATTGAATACGCCTTGTTTATTATTTACATCCATAGCTTCAGAAGAACCTTTAGCAACTGAAAGGCACAGTGGTTCGTCTGTAACTGCTTTTGATGGTGATGGAGATGGAGATGTAGATGTGGTATTAGGTGATATTGGAAGTAGTGAATTAATATATCTTCGTAATGGAGGAGATGCTGATTTTGCAAGAGTAGATCAACAAGTTAAAAACTGGCCTTTATCAGAAGGTGGTGTTAATCAATATATATTTCCAGTAGCACATTTTCTAGATATCAATAATGATGGAAAAAGAGATCTCGTATCTACCACTATCACTAAAGAAAGTGGAATAAATCTTAACCACATTTGGTATTATGAGAATGTAAATACTGATGATGCTCCAGATTTTCAATTGAATCGTAAAAATTTTCTAATGGAAGAAACGATAAATATTGGAAGATTTACCATACCTACTTTTGTAGATTATAATGCTGATGGATTGATGGATATCGTAGTAGGTAATGGAGGTTATCGCGTAGATGCACAAAATAGTACTATAGGTCTTCATTTATTCGAAAATGTAGGTACATCTACGGAGCCTGCATTCGAATTAATAGACGACGATTATCTAGGATTTTCTGAGCTTCTTGATTTTAGTAATCGATTAGCTCCAGCATTTGGAGACTTGGATGGAGATGGAGATGTTGATCTCTTAGTAGGTGACCAAACAGGTCGTTTGTATCACTTTGATAACCAAGGTGGTGCAGGACAACCATTAGAGTTTAATGGGTATACTTACGAGTATATGGACATAAGACCAGGCAATAGAGTAGCCCCACAAATGATAGATTTAAATAAAGATGGATTGATGGATATTGTTGTTGGAGAGGATAATCTTACTAATGGTGCGGTATCTGGTTTTGAGACAATTAATTATTTTGAAAATGTTGGAACAGTAGGCAGTCCTATGTTTGTAGCCGAAGAAGAGATTGAGCCTAATTCAACTGGATTGATTGCCTTTGAGGAAAATTTTGATAAAGGATTTCGCCCTTATTTTTTTCAGGGAGAAGATGAATTATTAATGTTTACAGGGAGTACTTCTGGTGTGATAAGAGTGTGGGATAATTACAATGATCAGACAGGGCTTTTCGAAATGAAAGATGATTTTTTTGGCGATTTGAAAGTAGGAAGAACAACTTATGCTGCAGTGCATGATATTGATAACGATGGCTTTCTTGAAGTTTTAGTAGGCTCGAGTAGAGGTGGAATGGATTTTTATAATACTACTTATAGCATTGCCGGTCTTGACACGGGTATAGATAATCAGCCATTGGTAGAAGCTTCGATATTTCCTAATCCGACCAAAGGTTTTTTTCAAATTCATACGGAAGAATTAATTGACAACGTAATGCTTTTTGATGTTACTGGACGCCAAGTAAATCAATGGAATCAGGATACATCAGATTATAGTGTAGAGCACTTACAGCCTGGAACATACTTTGTGCGAATTGCCACAAAAGATGGAAGGGCAAGTATGTACAAGTTACTGGTCAATTAATAATCAGATTTTAATATTATAGTTATGGACTATATACTTCGCAAATGGCAAGATTCTGATAAACCCAGTTTGGTGAAGCATGCCAATAACAGAAAAATAGCCAAGTATTTACGCAATGGATTTACCCATCCTTACACTGAAAAGACAGCCGACTTTTTTCTTAACCTTGTCAAAGAAAATCCAGACCATCCTCTTTTTGCCATTACTGTAAATGGAGAGGCCATAGGTGGTGTAGGCTTGCATCCTCAGAAGGATGTTTATTGTAAGAATGCCGAAATAGGATATTGGATTTCTGAAGATTATTGGGGTAAAGGTATCATGAGCAATGCAGTCGCAGAAATGTTGGAATATGGATGGAAGCACCTTGAAATAGATAGGGTAGTGGCTATCATTTTTGGCACCAATATAGGATCTGTTCGCGTAGCAGAAAAATGTGGATTTACTTTAGAGGCAAAGTTTTCTAAGACCATCTACAAATTTGGTCAATACGAAGATGAGTTAATTTATGCCGTTCGAAGACCGGAGGGGAAGTAGAGTTGAAATGCTAAAAAAACCAAAATTCCAGATTCGAAAATTCCAAATTGTAAAACTTCGAATTCTAAACTTGATTTCGTCTTTTTGCGTTTTCTTTTCAAGCTATGACTAAGAATATAATATCAAAAACACACCAATTAATATTCCAGTAAGCGGTACCAGTTTTTGGCGTTTATATTTCTCTTTAAATACAATTCCTCCGATGACTACTGCAATAATGAGTTGGCTCCTTTTTATAGCAGATAGTAGCATGATCATCGCCTCAGGATCCTGTAAAGCCTTGAAGTAAAAGTAGTCTGCCGCTTGCAATAATACTCCTACGGCTATAATACTCCATCTAAACTTAAACGCCTTTCTTTTTTTAGGGTAGGGAAACCAAGTTATGCTTAGGATCACTAATAATATTAATATGGTATATAGGCAAAACCAAAACTGAAGTGTTTGCGGATTAAGTTCAAGATTTTGTATTAAAAACTTATCATACAATCCACTGCTTGCTCCAAAGAAAGTAGCTCCAATGATTGCAAAAATCCACTTGTTTCTTTTGAAGTCGATTCCCTCTTTTTTTCCTATTCTGGAGTATAGCATTACCGAAAATATTATCAAAAAGAATCCTATCCATTGGTAAAGATTAGGACTTTCTTTATATAAGATGATAGCACCAATAAAAGTAAAGAATGGACCTGCAGATCGTATGGGTGTCACTATGGTTAGGGGCAAGTGTTTAAGGGCTTGGTATGCTAGTATCCACGAACTTGCCATTAACATTGACTTTATAAAAATATAGCCATGCTTGGATGAATCAATTTGCTGAAAGTTATAACCATTCGCAAGGGCGTAATCAGGATATATCTTCGATATTATATAGAATGTAGCCACAAAAAGAAAACCGCTAGATACTGTACCTAATAATACTGGGAATACCTCATTGCCTTGTACGGCATGCTTCTTACATAGACTATGTAATCCTAAAAAAAGTGCTGCCAATAAGCCCAAGTACATCCACATGGCCGCGAAGATAATTTTTTATACCACAGGTACTGTCTTTATTGCCTTTAACCTAATTTGAAACGGCTCATATGTACTCTTGTTAAAGCTATGATCCATTAGATAAAATCATATATTTGCGTGCATGAACGAAAAGATCATCATACTTGATTTTGGGTCACAGTTTACCCAGCTAATAGCTCGTAGGTTACGTGAAATAGGCATTTATTGTGAAATCAAACCCTACAATAAGGTTACTAGTGTAGATAAAGACACGAAGGCCATTATATTATCAGGAAGTCCATTTTCGGTATTAGATGAAAATGCTTTGATGCCTGAAATCCAGCATTTAATTGGAACATTGCCTATTATGGCGGTTTGCTATGGTGCACAATGGATAGCTAAGACACAAGGCGGAATCGTACATAAAAGCAATAAGCGAGAGTATGGTAAGGCCAATTTAAATTTTGAAATCAAAGATGACCCTTTATTTGCGGGAGTTGAAGATGGTGCTCAAGTATGGATGTCGCATAGCGATTCAGTACTATCTGTACCAGAGGGATTTGAAGTCATCGCGAGTACTGCTGATATACCAGTTGCTGCATACAGGTCAGCCAAAGGAACTTTTGAACATGAAGTTTATTGTGTTCAGTTTCATCCAGAAGTGACGCATAGTCTTCAAGGTAAAGAGCTATTGGAAAACTTTGTGAAAACCATCGCCGGGTGTAGATGTGATTGGACGCCTGCCTCTTTTATTGATATGACAGTCGAAGAGCTGAAGGCCCAAATAGGTGATGAGCATGTAGTACTGGGACTTTCAGGTGGAGTAGATAGTACGGTAGCGGCTTCTTTGTTGCATAAGGCGATAGGAGATCAGCTCCATTGTATTTTCTTAGATAATGGTTTATTAAGAAAAGATGAATTTACGGAGGTGATGAAATCATATGAAGGTATGGGTTTCAATATCACTGGTGTGGATGCTACCAATGAATTTTTAGATGAGTTAGAAGGTGTCTCTGATCCAGAGGAAAAAAGAAAAACCATAGGTAGAGTATTTATAGAAGTCTTCCAGAGAGAAGCCAAAAGGATTAATAATGCAACTTGGTTAGGTCAAGGGACGATTTATCCAGATGTGATAGAGTCAGTATCTGTCCATGGTCCTTCTGTTACGATTAAGTCTCATCACAATGTTGGTGGTCTACCAGATTTACTTAATCTGAAGATTGTAGAGCCATTACGAATGCTATTTAAGGATGAAGTGCGAAGAGTAGGTCGAGAATTAGGAATATCAGAGCATCTGGTAGGAAGACATCCTTTTCCTGGGCCAGGATTAGCCATAAGAGTGCTTGGTCCTTTGGATCGAGAAAAGATAAGACTCTGCCAAGAAGCGGATGCCATATATATCAATCTCTTGAGAGCGCATGACCTCTATAATAAAGTGTGGCAGGCGGGTGCGATCTTATTACCTGTACAGTCTGTAGGTGTAATGGGAGATGAGCGGACATACGAATTTACGATCGCACTTCGTTGTGTTAATTCAGTCGACGGTATGACCGCCGAGTGGAGTCACTTACCCCATGAGTTTCTTGCTAAAGTATCTAGCGAGATTATTAATAAAATTAAAGGAATAAATAGAGTTGTTTATGATATCAGCACCAAGCCGCCAGCTACTATCGAATGGGAGTAAGATTCTTATCATGTTTTTCTTTGCTGTATTGCTCACAGCATGCGGAAGTACAGATCAAGTGGCCAAGCGATCAGGATCAAGAGCCAAAACTGGAAGATCATCGTTTCCACCCAAAAAGAAAAGGACAAAAGTCGTAAAAGTAGATACGGTACAATGGAAAGAAGTTAATACCGATAATAAGTCTAAAAATTCTGATTCGTATAATCCTTATGGAGAAGCGAGTAGAAAAGATCATTATAAAATTGCCATGCTCATTCCGTTGGAATCAAAAGCGTACAATAACTCAGGTAATGGCAATGAACGAATGATCAACTATTATGCGGGTGCTAAAATGGCTATGGATCAATTAGAACGTGAAGGTGCTAATCTCACGATGACCACTATTGATATTGGTAATGGTGGAGCTATTTCCACTAAATTAAGGGAAGCTAAATCTGCAGGTGCTGATGTCATCGTAGGACCCTATAAAAAGGAAGACCTAAAAATCGCAGCAGAGTTTGCTAAAAAAGAAGAAATTACATTGGTTTCGCCTTGGATCTCTAGTAGTAAAACTACGGCCGACAATCCTTATTATGTTCAATTAAAACCATCATTACTGGATCATTATCAGAAAATGGTTGAACATGTAAGTGAAAATTATGAAGCTGATGAAGTAGTATTGCTGGCACAAGAGGGAAATAAAACAGATAAAAATAGAGCGAAATATATCCAAAAGCTCGCACGAAGTTATTATAGATCTAGTGATAGAAAGCCTATTGATGAATATTTTATACCTCTAGATTCATTGAGAGAGTCAAGAATGTTGTTCTACGATTATCTAGCTCTTGAAGAGAATGAAGCGCCGAAAACCAAGGTGTTTTTGATTCCTAATATGAACAGTAAAGATGAATCTTTTATCTACGGAGCGATCAGAAGATTGACAGCCGAAAGAGGTCAAAATAAAGTCATAGTATACGGCATGCCTATTGTTTTAGATTCCGAAAAGCTAACTTTTGATAATTATAATGGTACCTCGGCACACGTAGTCACTTCTAGCTTTGTAGATCAGAAAGATAGATCTATTGCTCAATTTAAAAGTAAGTACTATGATACTTACGGAGCTATACCATCAACAGAAGCTTATGAAGGCTATGATATGATGCTCTACATAGGAAGGGCGATGATGCAACATGGAAGCGGATTTCAATATAAAATGAATCAAGATTCGGACGGCTTATTACAAAGTACAATCGCCTTGTATCCTAAGTACCAAAAAGATGATGAAAATATCACGACAGGTAAAAAGATCGATTATTTCGCTAATAAGAATATCGATGTGATCCACTTTAAGGACAATAGATTCCAACGTAAATAATTAATTAGAATTCAAAACAATGAAAAATCAAATCATTCGCCTTGACGAAGAAAACAGAAAAGTATTCGGTTTTAATGATGAGCAACTAATCTTTAGTTCGAAAGGACATAAAACTTTTGAATCTCTAGAGAGTGCAGCATTAAAACCTGGACTTTTAGAGACCTTAAAAACGATAGATATTGAT
>CALBEE010000026.1 GCA_937927575.1 uncultured Saprospiraceae bacterium
ACGATTAACTTTTAATAGATAGATACTTTAAAATTACACTTAGTTACAATCTATATATACTGGGAATCTCAGCACACAAACAATTCCTATAATTAATATTATGTTAAGTAGCATTTTTGCCCAATTCCCTATTCATACCTGTTCGCCTAAATAATGATGAATGAGAACTTGGATTAAATATTTGATATACGGCATTCTCGGTAGTCTTCTTCTTTGTATTCTACTCATTCATCTAACCTCCTCATTACTATCATACTCTGATAAGGATGTTTCTATCTTATTACCCTCAGCAGATATTCAGTACATTAATTCTACCAGAACTGTTTATTTAGATAATGCATCGGACACATTATTAGTATTTGTTCATGGAGCTCCAGGAGATTTTAGTGCATTCAAAGATTATCTCACAGACAATGACTTTAACAGTTATAATCTTTTAGCATATGACCGTCCTGGTTACGGTTATTCTGAATCGTACCCTATGGTAAGTATTGTAGAGCAATCTAAAGTTCTACTTAACATAATACAGCAGTACGCCAGAAAGACTATTATCCTCATAGGCCATTCATACGGATGTGCAATTGTTGGTTATCTGTTAGCGAAAGAATCAGATCTGATATCTAAAACAATAATGATAGCACCTTTAATAGATCCACAAAATGAACCCATCTTTTGGTTTTCTTACTTTGCAAAATGGCCAATTACTAAATGGCTGCTTACTAACGATCTACGTTCATCTGGAGCAGAAAAATTCTCTCATGCCGATGCCCTTATCGATATAGAGCAATCATGGAAACAAATTCAAAATCCAATTTTACATATACATGGAGGAAAAGATGGACTTGCTCCCCCATCTGCGAATATGGATTTTAGTAGAAGAATGATTCCATATCGATATTTAGAACAAAGTTATTACCCTGATGAAGGTCATCTGATTTTATGGGAACAGTTCGAATTAGTAAAACGAGATATCTTAGTATTTATAAAACGAAAAAGTTAATTACGTCTTTTCTTTTTAGTTTGATTACTCCGACCAAATATATTCTTGCTCTTATCGCCTCCAAGTACAGGCTGTGGTCTTGGAGCTGTTTCTGATGTCTGATTAAATATCTTATCTACATATACCCAGCTATCTTCTTCTTGTTTATAGCCTACGAAACTACCATCTGGCACTTGTGTAGGGCCTTGACCTTCGATTCGTCCCATTCGTGATATTAAGTGATCGTGTACTATCATTCCCATGCTTTCATTATAATTCAAAGTCACATTAGAATCGGAGCTATAAGTAATCACTAATCGAGTCTTTACCTCATCTCTAGAGTCTTCTATCTTCCTGACAAACAACTCTTTACCAAAAGTGATTTCATCTCCTTCAATAGATAGTACATCCAAAACTTTTACTTTATCATATTTAGCATATTGACGGTAACCAAATAAAATATAATCAGTTTGACTTCCTTGAGTAAATGGCATAATATGATAATACAAAGCACCAAACCAAGTGGATGCATCATTTTGTTCATATTCGAGATCTGCGGTCATTTCACCACTATCTTCTAAAGTAACTACTCTACCATCTGCAAATTGAATATATCCATACGTTTTGCTAACGATATTTTCATCTGCTACAATCCAACTAAAAATTCTAAATTTATTATCAGCCGATGAAACCTTAGATATCCATTTTAAAGATTCAAAAGAATGCTCATATGATCCAGGTGTATTAAGCATTGTCACAAACTGACTGTCAAACAAGTCCGCTGCCTTGAATCTATGTGAAGCTACAGTAGCATTCACCATAATATCCGCATGATATGCTAATTCTTTCTCTACAGAATCAAAATCTGTTTGGGAGAAAATGGACGAAACGAAACCTATAGCAATGAAAATAGTTAGAAATAATCTAGTCATAGCGCTTATGTTGTTGAACTAAATAATGAAACGCAATCTACCAAACAATGATTGCATGATGTAGGGGAAATAACAGAAGCTTAAGAGCTTACAGTTTCTATCATTTGATCATAATTAGGCCGGTCAGCGGCAGACAAATGAACAAATCGATCCACCATATTCCCTTTATTTATTACGAAAACACCAGGCATTTGAAATCCATCGCCAATGAAACGTAATGCAGGCTTGGATCTGGATTTAATAGTAAGTTCAAAACCGCGAATGAAGTTTTTGAGTCCTAATAATTGACTCGGCCCTCCTTTAATGAGACCAAAAGCAGAATACAATTCGCAATTAGGGTCTGAAATATGTGATATACCTGGAAGATTATAATCTTTAAAGTACTGATCCGCTATTTCATTATCGGACATATGTACCATCACTAGTTTGACATTGGCATTCATCAATTTATCCTTTCGATCTGCTAAGTCGTGTAACGCTTCTCTGCAGAAAATACATCCAAAATGGCGCAAAAATGTAAGCAGAACAGGGCTATTATTTGATAATTCCAAAATTGAATTACCATGTTGGGTAACTGCCGATTTTAGTATTTCCGAATCAATCATCTACAATATATTTCTACGCCTAAACGACTTTCACAAAAAGCCCTGTGCTACTCTATAAATCTATAATTACTTGATCTTCATTTTAGTAAAAGTCTTCATTACCGCTTTCACTGCATCTGCTGATTTATGAAGTAACTTTTTCTCTGATGCATTTAATTTGAGCTCAATAATCTTAGTAATACCATTCTTACCTAATTTCACAGGTGCTCCTAGATACATGTTTTTGAGTCCATATTGTCCTGTAAGTCTAGCACAAACTGGGAAAATTCTATTTTCATCTTTTACGATGGATTCTACCATCTGTGCTGCTGCAGCACCTGGCGCATACCAAGCTGATGTACCCATTAGTCCAACTAGCTCTCCCCCACCTTTCTTCGTACGATTTACAATCGCCGTAAGTTTTTTCTTATCAATCAATTCTGTAACAGGAATTCCTCCAACAGTTGTATATCGAGGCAATGGTACCATAGTGTCACCATGTCCTCCCATTAATACAGCTTGAATATCTTTTGGAGATACATCCAGTGCCGTAGCTAAAAATGCTCTATACCTTGCCGTATCCAGTATGCCGGCCATTCCGAATACTTTATTTGACTTTAGACCAGATGCCTTAAATGCCGCATGTGTCATTACATCAAGAGGGTTCGACACGATGATAATAATTGGATCAGCTGAATGCTGCATGATAGACTTCACTACTGAAACTACGATTTTTGCATTAGTAGAAATAAGATCATCACGACTCATTCCTGGTTTTCTAGGAATTCCAGCTGTGATTACTACGATGTCAGAATCTGCAGTATCCTTGTATTTATCCGTACCTGTGATACGAGTACTGTAATAGTCGATAGGTGCTTGTTGCCAACTATCTAGAGCTTTTCCTTTAGCGAAATCTCCTTTAATGTCCAGAAGAACAACTTCTTTGACTATGTCTTTGTGCGCTAGCACATTGGCCACTGTGGCTCCCACATTTCCTGCTCCTACTACTGTTACTTTACTCATACTAAAGACTTGTTTATTTATTTAGATTTGAAAATGACTTCCAATGTTTTCAGAGGTAAAACAGTCATAACTCTTACTTTGTTAAAACTTATTACCCATTTGGAATTAATTTCTGCAAATGTAAGGAATGAACGGATATTAAACTATTCATATATATAAATCTATCGTTATAAGTTGAATTGTCTTTTGGGATATATCTCTAACAGTAAAATTCACAGTACTTGATATTATATTTTAACTTAGCATTTCATTACTTATAAATAACAAAAGAATCTAACGATGAATAGTAAATTAAAGCTAATTGCACTAATGTTTTTTTGCGCAATTACGGTAAGTGAATTAGTTGCACAACATGTACATAGAGGTGATTGTGGTGTTACGTATGAGATGGAGCAGCAGCTACCAGTTTACTCTCAAAAGGATGTCGATCTCTA
>CALBEE010000027.1 GCA_937927575.1 uncultured Saprospiraceae bacterium
GGTAGCAAAATTGGATTTGATGAACAGTCCCTTTATTATCAAAGCAAATCTATACTAGATGTAACCACCACATTAATCAAAGAAGGTGGTGCTGATCTTAAAATTGTTGGGTATATGATTTTAATGTTTAGTGTCATATTCCCATTCATCAAATTAATGTTGTCTGCGCTTTTTCTTTTCAGCAAAAAGGTAGCTAATAGCAAATTAGCCAAAGGCATCATCTTCCATCTTGGCAAGTGGAGTATGGCTGATGTATTCGTCATTGCACTTTTTATGGCATACATAGGATTTCATGGATTGATCACTTCGCAACTAGGCGACATCTCAAGAAATGAAACTGGATTTGCGATAGAAACCCTTAATTACACTAGACTAGCTCCAGGTGCTTTATTTTTTACAAGCTATTGTATGTTGTCCATCATAATCGGTATTGTCATCAACAAACATGATCAGCGAATTAGTGAAATTGAAACGGTTTGATCCTTTCCTTTTAGGTAATAAACACCTGTAGCTATATGGTCTCCAATGTCTATATAGCCATCGTAAGATCCTTTGGCATAGGTTGAAATCAAGCTTCCGTTCGTATCCAACAAATAGAGATCAGAAGAATAGCCTTTGATATTTATCACACAAGTTTCACTAAGATTTACTGGATTGGGATAGACCGTCCATTGATCCACTATTGAATTATTATCCAATACTCTCGTTATTGAATAATCTTTAGAACCGTCAATATCGACTTGTAGAATCCGGTAATACAATATACCCTTGGGTGCCTCTTTATCTGTATAATGATATGAAGTGAAAATCTGTGAGTTGCCCTTGCCTTCGACCGTACCGATATTCGTATAAAAAGTATTGTCTAAACTTCTTTGCACTATAAATTTATCGTTATTGATCTCTGTTGCTGTTGACCAGTAGACCTCGATATCTTCTTTATTTTTTTCTATTTGGAATGAGGCAAATTCTACCGGAAGTCCCTGAGATGTCTCTATGTAACCGGCGTTATCGCCACTAGCACTTCCATTAGCATTCACTGCATTACCTCTCAAAGTGAACGAGGGTTCTGCTGCACCCGCACTAGGTGATGTCCAATCAAAATCCCAACACGCCGGATTTCCAGGAGACCCAAAAGCCCTAGGAAAAGTATGAGTAATGCGATCATCTGAAGCATTAGTTGCAGTCGAAGCGTCAATGCTTGTTAATGTTCCTAAATCTGTTTCTACTCTAAATCCTGCTGCCAATTTACTCGGATCAACAATACACAATTGCATACTATATGTGGTATTAAGATCTACAGCACCACTGCTGGGTAATCCCGTAAGAATAATGGATCCATTTGCACTAGTATTACTACCATGGCAGCTATTACATGCTCCGCTGAGATTACCTCCAGAATTACTAGAATTAAGGAAGATAACAGTTAAAGCTAGTAAAGCAAATAATGGGAAAGAGAGTCCTTGATATTTCATAATTCTGGCTTTAGTGGAAGTTGTCCAAAATAATCATTAATTGTTTAACTCCCATACATAATCAGCAATCCATAAGCGCCAAAAGATATAATTCATGGTAATCCCTCTATTGATACTAGGGAGAATCACGGATAATCGATAATCGATAACGCTTACTCGTTAGGCAATTCATCTCGAAGGGATTGACTAGATATTAGTATCATATTAATCATCAAATGCAATGGATATGAAAACTAGAGAAAGAATAGATCACCTAGAAAATGACTACAGTAATGTATTAATCGTAATTGGAATTACTGTCATGTCGAACATTCTGTTTTCAACTCTTGGATTAGATTTTACAGCTACGGCAAAACATATTGCCAATAATATAGCCATGGCTTTTTAAAAGCTAAATTTCGCCAAGAGGCTCAAGCCCATTGGTAAAATTTGGATAACAGATAATAATTCAATCACCTTTAAATATTATACATCATGAACAAAATAGCATCAATCCTCGCAGTAGTAGTCCTATGGGTGTCCGGAGCATCAGCAACTACTACCCCTACTTTCCAAGAAGGAGAACAACTTTTTGTAGTTGCTCAATCAGGACTAAGTCTTCGTGCAGAGCCAGGGTCTCATCAAGAACTTATCACTATAATTCCTTACGGAGAAGTAGTACAGATACTAGAGCCAGACTCGGTACTTATCAAAGAAAATATTAATTGGATTACTGGACATTGGATACCCGTACATCATAAAGGGCATATTGGATATGTATTTGATGGTTATCTTTCACCACTTACATTGCCATCATATTCTTTCGAAAAAACACAGTCAGATTTAGATTTTATTTATCCTCTAGAGTCATGGGTAAGTGTACACTTGCATGCCATTGGTAATCAAGACACAGTGATGACCGACTATTATGATCAAGTAACTCAGCAATACGAATCCGGAGATTACATGACTAGAATGAATGCCGGAAACCTATACAAAGTAAAGTTAAATCTCAAGGATGTCAGAATCATGGATGCATATCATCTACTTAAGTCTATGCTTAATAATAAGTATGAAATAGATCACTTTGAAAAATCAACTCTGTTTTTAGCGGATGAGGGAAATGAACTATATAGAATCAAAATACAACTAGATAGTCCTGTGGATATAAGATATACAAGAGATGGAGACGTCTTACTGACTATCACCAGTCAAGAGTACGAATGTGATCTCATGACTTCAGCAGACATTACAATTGATTAAACGAGATAATTAGAATCTCATTTAAAGTTAGTAAGGCGATTAGGGCTGCTCTATAATGGGCAGTCCTCTTTTTATGATTTGATTGTTGCAGGTCTAATAAAACATTCTTTGCCTTCGTCCTTATACTTATCGTACAATGAAGAAATAATCTCTTTGGGTGCTCTTTGTACTACTTTAAAATACTTTTTACCCTTTACATATTCCTCTAAGATAGAAACAGAAAGTCCTTCTTTTTTTAATTGTTGAAGATACTTTAGTGCATTGCCATATCTTGTATAGGCAGCAAACTGTATCGAAAGATTATTTTTGTAAGCGTCTACATCTACCGCATAAATATTTTTAGTCCTTACCAGTTTACTAACGTCTGTTTTATCCTTACTTTCACTTGTATTAGCTACCCTTACTACTTTTGGTTCTCTTGCTAGTGGCTTATCATTTTCTAAATGCTTATCTAATTTATAAGCCATTGGCCTACTTTCTTTCGATTGAGCAATAGAGATTTTACTATGATTATGTAAAAAAAGATAGAGCTGTCTGGTATTTCTAATATTCTGTATACGATCCACTTCATTTCCATGATCGTCTATGATTAGTAAAGTAGGCAGCATTCTCACTTCATATTTGTCATACCACTCTATGTGATCCATCTCTGAATAGTCTGCCTCTATGCTTACAAAGCCATTATTAATTTGATTGATAATTCTCTCATCTCTAAAATGACTTTCTTGAAGTACCTGACACGGCATGCACCAATCTGCCGTAAAATAAACCAAAGCGTATTTACCAGAAGATGCTATTGCAGATCGAGTTTCTTCTATCGTAGAATGCTCAAATTGCACTTCCAAATAGCTTGCAAGAGAAGAGGAAATCGAAATAGTAAGCAGAAAAATAAAACTTAAAAGTCGTGTCATGTTCAAATGGACTAATACAAAGTCCAATGTACATATTTATTTTATTAATATATAATATTGTTTTAATATAAGACTATTGAGGGCTAGATCTATAATCTCCAAGGTGTATGCATTAACTTCTCATATTTTACTATCTTAGTTTATAAATTAGAATCAAAATTGATATTTCATGAAATCGTTTTACAACCATTTTAAAGCCCTTCTGCGAAATCATATTTGGGCAGATTTTCTCTTCACCTTTATTATTTTTTTTCTAGTAGATTACTTTTTTAGATTGAGTGGTAAAGAAAAACCTATACACCAAGTACTTCTATATGCTGGACTAAGTTCTTTAGTTCTAACTCCTGTTTTTCGGTATTTCAGAAAAGAAGAGAATGGATTTGATCCGTATGAAACAGTGGATAACGTTAGACATTTTCAAATAGGTCAACGCCCTCAAATCAAATCTTACCTAGAATCCAAAGGGTATTCTGTGGATTATAACAAAGGGTCGATTTCATATTTTAAAACAGATCAAGGAAGCTTACTTACGAGCCAAGAAACTTTTATTCATGAGACAGATCATTGGATTGCATTAGTGGCCTCACATAAAATATTAGAGCAAGTGCCAACTTCGATTAAATCTATTTACCCATAAGCGATTAATCTATGAAAAATCTATTTAAAAGCGTTTCATTCCTATTTGCTTTCAATCTAATATATTGGATGGTATTCCTCTATATCACCACGGACTCAAAAGAGGATTGGAATTGGGTCACTAGTATATTAATAAGTGCTGGCTATGCCACCTTAATGACTTATACGTTTTCTCAACAAATGAAAAATAAACAGGTGTATCTTGCTGCTGGCCAAGAAGAAGAGTTAGTAAAATATTTAAAGGCTCAAGGGTTTATTGAAAAAAAGAGAAAGGAGAGCACAATTTTCTTTAAAAAGCAAGGGGTGAGCTTTAACCCTTTCCGATACACGACCATAAAAACATCTCCATTTTACACATTACTAGTTGCATCCGAATCGATAGTAGAAAACATTCCTGAGCATTTATTACCTATCAAATCTAAAAATCAACAATAACTCTATCTCAAGAGATTATACATTTCTCTTGAAGACTTAAGAGTAAAAAATAGGATATCAATTTACTTTTTACGCTTCTTCTTTTTCTTCTTGTCGTAGACTAACTTATCCAGATCACCTATAATTCGGTCCATACTCAAATTATCCATATCATTAAAAGTTTTTACTTCAGTATAAACATCATCTTTGACTTCCAAGACTTTAATTTGTTTACCCAAAAAAGATTGTATCTCATCTAATAATTCTTTTTCACCTGGACTACAAAATGTATAAGCAATTCCTCTTTGGTCTCCTCTACCGGTACGCCCTACCCTATGTACGTAATTTTCGGTGTAATCCGGAAGGTCATAATTGACCACAAAATCAACATTAGGAATATCTATTCCTCTAGCACTTACATCTGTAGCTATTAACAATTTAATGTCGCCATCTTTAAAAACTTTCATAGCATTGAGTCGATCCGTTTGCGCTTTATCACCATGCATAGTAATCGATTCGATACCTACTCTTGCCATAGCCTTATTTACTCTTTCTGCTCTAATTTTCGTCCTTACGAACACCAGTATTTTAGCTTGAGATTCTTCCCTAATTAATCGTTCCAAAAAAAATCGTTTATCATCCATCTCCACAAACATCACATAATGATCTACTTTTTTAGCTACTGGGTCTTTTGGAGATATTTCTATTTTTATCGGATTTTTAACGATAGAGTATGCTAATTTTTTAATTATAGGATTTATCGTTGCAGAGAAGAATAAAGTCTGTCTCTTTTGAGGAAGATGACGCATTAGATCATTTATATCTTTTATGAATCCAAGATCCAACATATGATCTGCTTCATCCAAAATTAGGGTATGTATCCTATTCGTCCGGAGATGCCCTTGACTAATTAAATCAAACATTCTACCTGGAGTAGAAATCAATATATCGACTCCATCTTGCAATTTTTTGATTTGTTTATCCTGCTCCACCCCACCATATAATGCATATACTTTTACCTTAGTCTTCTTAGCTAAAGATTCAAATACTTCTGCTAATTGTATAGCCAATTCTCTTGTAGGAACCATCACTAGACATCTAATTCCATCTTTCCTTCCGTGTCTTTTACCTTTCTGTAATCCATGAATAACCGGAATTGCAAAAGCTGCAGTTTTACCTGTACCCGTTTGAGCTATCGCCAATACATCATCTCCACGCATCACTATAGAAATACATCTATATTGAATGTCAGTGGGCTTTCGCCAACCCAACTTTTCAATGTTGTCTTTAATTTCTTTAGTTAATGGATATTTTGAAAATTTCAATGTTATCAGGTTAGGTGAATAGGTTATTTATCTATAGGTCAATAGCATTTTTAATTGCTAAATAAGAATCTTTTTCTTAATAGTAAATCACACACACTATTTTTCAAATTTTGATTTTACATGTGATACTTTCATTTATCATAAACGCCTATAAAAGACTTGGCGTTTTATCAGCTTCCGTCTTAGCACATTGTATGCGTTTCTTTAAAACGCTGCCACAATGTACTGTTCGCGTTTTATCGGCTTCCGTCCTAGTACACATTGTACGCGTTTCTTTAAAACGCTGCCACAATGCACCATTCGCGTTTTATCGGAGATAAAACGCTAATCAGGCCAAATGGGTCTTTCACTTTTTTTAGGCGCTTCCACATTTGCTAGCCTTGTATGTGATTTTTCAAGTATTACTAATTTTTGTTTATACAGTAAGCCAAGAGCTTTCTTAAATACTTTTTTGCTCATTCGAAAAGTTCGTGAAATACTTTCTGGGTTACTCTTATCGGTAAACTCCATAACACCATTATGCTTCTCGAGATAATCTAAAATTTTCTGAGACTCACCTGTTACTTTATTATATCCAAAAGGACGTAAAGAAAGATCGATCTTACCATCTTCTCTCACTCTTTTTATATAGCCATGTTTGATATCTCCAGGCCACAATTCCTCATAGATATCATCTTGATATATGAGACCTACCATATTTCCGTTTATGATAGCAGTATAGCCCAGAGTAGTGGGATGCCACATCATTAATTCTGCACCTTCGCCTACCTTTAACACACTAGAATCACCATCCATGTATTTCATTAACTTAGTAGTACCTACTAATCTATGCGTCTCTTCATCAAGATACATATATACCAAAGTCTCGTCTCCTGGACTTAATCTTCTTCCTTGATTTCTAAATGGAATGAGAAGATGTTTTTCTACACCCCATTCCATAAAGGCACCAATTTCATTCACATCAAACACTTCCAACAATGCTATTTCTCCTACTTGTAATTTTGTCTGCTCAGTGGTGGCTACATTTCGACCTTCACTATCTTTGTAAAGAAACACCTCTACATCTTCACCAATTTCCATTTCCTCAGTGACAAACTTATTAGGAAGTAATACTTCATTTCCAATCTCATCAGTGAGATAAAGCCCATGCGGAGATTCCCTTTCTATTTCTAGGGTATTCAGTTTTCCTAAGTGTAACATTGATATTGACTTTTTGAGTCCGAATGATTTTCAATATAGAACAGCAAAGTTAATTATTTCGAGCCTATTATAGCATGATACCTCATAAGAGGACACCACGATCACATTTATTAAAAAATCCCTCGAGTATAACACTCGAAGGATTTTATATTTTAATTCATCTTGGCTAGTTCACCTTTGAGATAGTCTATCACATCTACCTCTATGCTATCCACTTTTCTCATATCTGAAAGATACCAACTAATCCAATCTCCAAGATGTACAAAATACATATTCTTTTCGATGAGACTTTGTCCTTTACTATAGGTTTCAATCACTGTATCGCAAAGCTCACTAATGATCTTATTATTGATATCCATTCGTGTAGCATTTCTAGCGTAGTCATCTTTGTTACGCATAAATAGTACTGAGACACGCTTATCATGCGACTTCCATCCTACTAATTCATTATGATTCATTTCTGGAATCACATGGTGCCAACATAACATCTTAGCGTTTTCGTTGATTTGTTGACGCAGTCTTACAGCTACCGACTCCATACGATCTGTAGTATAGATGATAGGAATGGTACCAAACATTTGCTTGGCAATTTGCAAAGCTTCTTCTTTGATAGAATCCACATCAAACTTAAGAAGATCAATTGAGGCCTTTAGTTCCTTTTTAAACCCATCTCCTATAAATCCTAGTTTATTCATTATATAAAGCTGCTGCACGAATGAAAATCCTAAGCAAGCTCTTGGACTTGGCCAATTACCAGGAACAATGATATGATCGTAACCTTTTTCTTTGGCTATATTAATCAATTTACCACCACTTGATACAATTACCACTTTAGCTCCAGAAGCTTCTATACCTTTTAGCGCTTCTAAAGTTTCTTCGGTATTACCAGAATAAGAAGAGATAATAGCGAGCGTATTTTCATTGAGGTAAGCAGGAACCGAATAACTTTTTCCAACTAAATACGGAATCTTACACTCGTCTCTAATCAGTTCGGCTACAAAATCGCCTCCGATACCAGATCCTCCTAAGCCTGCTACATATACCAAGTTGATCTCCTGATCATAAGGCAGTATAGTTGCATTCTCACCGATTTCCATTGCTTCTACTAGTTGAGCAGGATATCTTTCAATCAATTGATCCATCATATCTTTATCGAATTATTTATATGTTTAGGTAGTGGATTAATCTAATAACGAATATTGTAATTGCGTCTAGATTTAATTACCACAAAAATATACAGAAAACTGAGACCTAAAAGCTCCTTAATGTATTTTTCACACTAAGTACCATGGCAAGACACAATAAAATAGGGGAAATGGCTGAAAATCTTGCTGCCGATTATTTAGAGCGCAAGGGATATAAGTTACTTGAGCGAAATTGGAGATTTAGTCGAGCCGAAATCGATTTGATAGCTATGGATGGGGAAATTTTAGTCTTTATAGAAGTCAAAAGTCTTGGTTCTGATGTTTTTAATCGCCCAGAGGTGAGTATAACCTCTTATAAACAAGCTCTTATTATGGATGCCGCAACTCAATATATGCAACAGATTGGTCATGAATGGGAAATCAGATTTGATGTCATTTCTATGATCTTAAATGAAGGGGAGCTAATGGAAATAGAGCATTTTCAAGATGCCTTTTTTGAATGAAAAACGTCCGAAGCGATTCATACTTCGGACCCTCGTTTTCATATTTTATGATCAGTTCTACTGCACATTATACCTTGCCAATTCTCTAATAGTAAATCTACAATCAGACAGATAAAACAACTGATCTCTTATACGGCCTATTCCTTCAACGAAATGGCTACTTATTAATTTATCACAATTAAAATCGGTCTCCGAAAGATCTACATTTCCAATTACTCGCCTAGCTTCAAAAGTCCCTGCTGGAACTGATACTTCCTCCTTGTCTCCCATTTCATAATTAATGTAAATAAAGCTTGATGTTTGATATGGGATCTCCTGAGTACTTATCACGCCTTCATCGTTGTTCGGTGAATACAATATCAATCCATCTGAGCTAACCAAGTAACCCAATGAATCTCTCACTTTTACATATGTTTCGCCTGTCAAAAAACCAGCTAAATTATAATAGTTTTCTCCATTGATATTCTCTACAGAATCAACATAAATACTATCAGAAATTGGAGATAATTGCAATTGTCCATTTTCGTTTTCTATATAAATATCATAAATCCAATAATTACCTACTTCAAGAGGCATAATGGATTCCGGAATCACGTCAGTATTATTAGAAATACTATCGTCTTTACCACACGAAAAAATTAAAAGAGAAAAAGCTATATACAATAAGATTCTTACCATAGGATTAAATTGATCTAAATGAGTTAATAAATTGTAGAGTTATCCTATAGAGTTTTTTTTTGATGCTTCAGGGTTATAACGCAATTTAATGCCTCTTATTATTTGCCGCGATTTTCAGCCTCTAACCGCAGAAATATAAACCTTGTCATCCTTAATATCAATGCAATAATTATAAAAATAGCAAATGGCAAGTAGTTAGAGTCACTCATTGCTCGAGGAATATAGCTTATAGCAAAAACCAATACGATATAATATGAACCCAATACATGCAACCTCTTCCAATTTTTAATGCCGATGCTAGATATCATTTGGTTAGTCGAAGTGATAGCCATGAGGTAAAGGAATAAATAGGCTACCGCTCCTCCTAAAACTGTAGCCACTCCCCTTTCTTCAAAATTTTGTGCATCAAAATAAAACTGCAACAGGAGAATAAAAAGTAAGTGAAACGTATGGCTAACAGCGAATGATAAGCCGATATATCTACGATTTTTCAATAATGCTGAAGTCCATTTCTTATTTATGAAATAATGCAAAGCATTGGCACAAAAAGCTATCAAAAAGAGTAGTAGACTCATTTTAGCGGTAGCTCTGATCATTATCCTATCTACAGATTCAGTAAATCCTGATGTATAAACATTAATTGCCAATATCACTGTTATCAAAAAAGCTGAGAGATATGGAAGATTTTTCATCGGATTAAAAAGCTGATTATTACACTAAACGCTTAAACAATTGGTTTTCAACTATGTATACATATAAAAATAGAAAACATAATCTAATATTAGTCTAAAGGGTTGATTATCTTACTTTTAAGGGAAAAAAGAGTACCAAGTCTTCCATATATGGGCATTATAAATTACTTTTGCGCTCTATTTGTAAAAAACGCTATGGCGACGTTTGAAATTGATCAAAACCATGGCAGCTAATAAACAACAATATGAAAAAAGGAATACATCCAGAAGAATACAGAACAGTAGTATTCAAAGACATATCATGTGATGAGTCGTTCTTAACTAAATCATGTGCAGTGTCTAATGAAACTGTAACATGGGAAGATGGAAATGAGTATCCATTAGTAAAGGTGGAAATCTCAGCAATGTCTCACCCATTCTTCACTGGTAAAATGAAATTTGTTGATACTGCAGGGCGTATTGATAAATTCAACACGAGGTTTGCCAAATTCGCCAAGAAAATGGAAAAACCTGGTCAAGAAGACGAAGCATAAAATACATATTAAAAGCCCTTCACATTTTGAAGGGCTTTTTTTTATAATATTGGTGACCTCCCCAAACATCACCGTCTCAATCAAAAATAAAATACCTCCATGCGCAATGTAATTCTCTTTGACGACGATAACTGGAATGGCTTACTTCCTTTAAGCTTTACTAGACCTGTCTGCGAAATCAGAGTCGGCATACTCACTATCAGAGAAAAATGGGAAAAAGTATTAGATGCGAGATGCTCTTATATTACACAAGATTATTTATCTGAGAAATATGCCATTCACATCGCTGATGACAATATCATAATCAACAGTACCATACTACCTACGGCCAAACTCAAAAGTCTGATCAATAGTCTTGAGCCTAATGAAGCTATACTGATGCAAGATGAATTAATTGCGGCTCGTCTGAATCGAAGACAATTTGATCAACTTATTGAAGATGACAATATCGATGAGATTAAGGGAATGGACATATCTGAAGAAGAAGATGTAATTAGTCGAATATTGCGTCCTCAAGATATCTTTGCTCTAAATGGAGCTGAATTGCAAAATGATTTCGACCTTATTACCAAAGGACGAAAAACACAAACCTTGCATGAATCCAACGTTTTGATTGGAGATGAGAATCAGTTATTCATCGAAGAAGGTGCCCAAATTCATTGCTCTACGCTCAACACCACAAAAGGTCCAATCTATATAGGGAAAGATGCAGAAATAATGGAAGGCTGTAATGTGAGAGGAGGTCTAGCTATGTGTGACCATTCTGTGCTAAAATTAGGAGCCAAAATATATGGTGATACCACATTAGGACCTTATACAAAGGTAGGCGGTGAAGTAAGCAATGTTGTTTTTCTAGGATACGCTAATAAAGGTCATGACGGATTTTTAGGCAATGCGGTCATCGGAGAATGGTGTAATCTAGGTGCAGATACCAACTCTAGTAATCTAAAGAATAATTATTCGGAGGTAAGAATATGGTCTTACGTAAGCAATAGATTCGAATCTACAGGATTACAATTCTGCGGTTTGATCATGGGTGATCATTCTAAATGTGGTATCAATACTATGTTTAATACAGGAACAGTAGTCGGTGTGTCTGCCAATATTTTTGGTGCAGGCTATCCGCGTAATTTTATACCGAGTTATTCTTGGGGAGGATTAGCAGGGTTTAAGACTTATAATATTGATAAGGCCATAGAAGTAGCTCATGTAGTGATGGGACGGAGAAGTCTCGTACTAAGTCAAGAGGACGAAAAAATTCTACGCTATATCCATCTGCATACAGCACATCGTAGATCTTCATAATGGAAATACCCAAGTGGAAAAAATGGCTGAGCTACTTAATGGAAATACATTTAGAAAGTAGTAGCTCGGAACACAATGAAGAATTACATATCTCATTGAATAAAGGAAGATTACAATTGTCTACTGCCAATGCGATTTATAGTTATGCGGATAAATATGAAAACTTCTTCAAAACTTTTCAACAAATATCACTCGATCCACAAATCGAAGATGTACTTATTCTTGGCTTTGGCTTAGGAAGTATCCCATTCATGCTTGAGACCAAGTTTGATAAAAAATATAATTACACAGGTGTAGAATTAGATGAAGAAGTTATTTACCTAGCTAGTAAGTATGTCCTATCATCTCTTAAATCTGATATATTATTAGTCGAAGCGGATGCAATCAATTATATGCATCAATGCACGCAGACCTTTGATCTGATTTGCATCGATATTTTCGTAGATGATCAAATTCCAGAAGTATTCCTCACTACAGATTTTTTGGCTTTGGTTAAAGAAAGTCTCTCTGAAAGAGGCATTGTGATATTCAATCATTTAGCAGATCGGCCCAGTTACGAGAAGAAAGCGAAATCCTATTACAATGATATTTTCTTGGAAGTTTTTCCACAAGGAAGATATTTGCAAGTATTGGGTAATGGAATGATGATAACCGATTAATGTATACACTATATACTATCACAATTACCAACTAAAACCCTTTACTTAGTAGAGTGTTAGAGATTAGAGATAATAATTGAAATCTGAGCACTACCAACTCAAGATTGAAAACCTTACATTTGCACACACATTAATTAGACGATATGTTTTCTATCAATATATATTTAAAATTTGCATTGATTGCCATCTTTTTAGGTGGCGGAATTCTTCTTTCATTCATTTATGGAATAGGTTATAGTTGGATTCTAATTTTAATAGGATTGATTCTTTTAGCTACTTATATCCTTTTAGGAACGGTACAATCTGCAGCGCAAATGGTGCAAACCATGGATTTTGAAGGTGCAGAAAAAAGACTGAACTTAACACTTAGCCCTAAGTATCTTTATGTAACCAATAGAGCTTTCTACTACATTATCAAAGGATCTATTGCTATGAATGGTAATAGACATGATGAGGCAGAAGCATTATTCCAAAAAGCAAACACACTAAATCTTCCATCTGATAATGAAAGAGGAATGGTCTTATTACAGCTTGCCGGCCTTAATGCTAATAAGCAAAAATGGACTGCAGCCAAAAACTATTATAGGGAAGCGAGTAAGCTCAATATTACTGAGCCACAGCTAAAGGAACAAGTTGATATGTTTGGCAAACAACTCAAGCAAGCCGGTGCAACCAAGGGCGCCCAAGGTATGATGGGAAGAAGTGGAAGCAGAGGAAGGCAAATGATGCCAGGGGGCAAAAGAAGAAGACCAAAAATGAGATAAAGCCTGATTGACAGTTTATCATATAGCAATTAGAAAAAATATTTATTCGCGAAGTAGTCTGTAGATTGATTTATCCGAATTATAAAAGTTGTATAAAGCTCAATACGTGGAATCGTGTTGGGCTTTTTAATTTATAGGCACGGTGCAACTTTTGCCTATTTTTCTCGTCATTCTAATACATCTCTCATTTCTCGTCAATCCAGGAGATTTTTTTCATCAGACTATCTAAGCAGTTCATCGGATAATTTCAATCGTTCATATAGTACTATGCATTACTATACTACATTGCATTGCATAGTACCTTTGATATTGATAACTTTACGGCATCAATAAATCAAAAACAACTATTATGCGTAATGCCATTAACCTGTTCGTCTGTCTAATAATTGCTCAACTTTCCTTTGCGCAAAATGCCACTATCTCTGGATCCATTTTGGATAATACCTCTGTACCCATTGAATTTGCGAATGTTATGTTGCTCAATGCTGCCGATTCCACCTTATATAAAGGAGGATTAACAGAAGATGCAGGAAAGTATCATTTTGAAGATGTCAATGCTGGATCTTACATTATACATTCCTCTATGGTAGGCTTCGGTCAAGTATATTCTGATCAGATTACGGTAGATAGAAATACAACAATAGAAGTTCCCGCACTTACACTTTCGCAAGGAGTAGAAATAGAGCAAGTAATAGTTACTGCTAAAAAACCTTTTATCGAATTGAAGGCTGATAAGATGGTGGTGAATGTTGCCAATAGTGCCGTAAACGCTGGAAATACTGCTTTGGAAGTATTGGAAAAGTCTCCAGGAGTGATCGTCGATAATAATAACAATATCAGCCTAAGGGGTAAGCAAGGAGTGCTAGTTACTATTAATGGCAAAAACCAATATATGTCCAGCGATCAAATTGCCAGGCTACTCGAGACAATGCCATCTACTAATATAGAGAGCATAGAAATCATTACTAATCCATCAGCAAAACATGATGCTGAAGGGAACAGCGGTATTATCAATATTGTACTTAAGAAAAACGAGAAAATTGGATCCAATGGAAACATTTCTTCCAGCCTAAGACAAGGGTGGAAAACTAGTCATTTCCATAATCTTGACCTCAACTACAGATCCGAAAAAATAAACATCTACGGGGGTGGTGAATATTATAATTGGGGATGGAAGCAAGAATTAAATTTGCTAAGAGATATACCATTTGATGGAGGATCGACGATTTTTGATCAAGCCTCTATCATGGATGAAGAAGGAGATGGATATAACGCAAAAATTGGATTTGACTGGAATATAAATAAGAATACAACATTGAGTCTATTGGCCAAAAGAAATGCTGGAGACGAATTAGATATTAATGATAATATCACTAATATATCCGGAGATAATGCGCCACAATTTAGCGTATTAGAAGTACTAGGAACTGGTGACGAAAACTATGGAAGGAATACTTACAACGCCAATATTACGCACAAACTTAATGACAAAGGTTTAAAACTGACTTTAGATGCAGATGTAAGTCAATATACCAATGATGACCAACTCAACTACGATAATTTCTATAAAAATGAAAGCGGTGATGAAGTGGCTGAATCATTTTACTTAAGAAATATGCAGGATACGGAAATCAACATATTTGCAACTACTGCCGATTTAGAAATACCCGTAAACGACAAACTAAATCTTGAAACAGGAATAAAATACAGTAACGTCGGATCAGAAAATAGTACAAGATTTGAACATCAAGAATCTGGTGAGTGGGTCAATGACAACAATCGTTCAAATACATTTATGTATGATGAAGAAATCTACGCAGTATATCTTAATGGATCCGGAAATATAGGAACGTATCAAATACAAGGTGGACTTAGATTAGAACATACGGAGTCAGAAGGTAGATCAATAACATTGGGTACAGAAGTACCAAGATCGTATACCAATCTATTCCCAAGTATTAGTATTTCAAAAGCGTACAATGAAAAACACAATCTTAGTTTTAGCTATAGTCGTAGGTTAGAGAGGCCCAACTATAGATCGCTAAACCCATTTGAAGATTATCTAGATCAATATACTTTCGAAAAAGGAAATCCATTTTTAAATCCTCAATACTCTAACGCTTTTGGACTCAACTACATGATGGGAAGATCCTTGTTCGTAGCTGTCAATTATAGTCGTACTACAGATGCGATCACCGAAGTAATAGAGCAAATCAGTAGTGAAAATAAAACTTTCCAAACCGAACAAAACCTAGATGGGTTCAATAATTTTAGCTTGACTCTATCCGCTCCTAAGATCTGGACAGAAACGTTTACTAGTAGGTTTAATTACACAACTTTTTACAATGATTTTAAATCTGCTATCCCATCAGGAACGCTTGACAATCAAAATCTTGCTCATATGTTTAAAATCGACAACGAAATACAATTGCCAAGAGGATGGAACGCAGAAGTATCGGCAGAGTATCAAACCAAACTTCAGTTTGGCTTATTCCAAGTAGACCCTCAAAGTAGTATAGACTTAGGAATAAGTAAAAGATTTATGGAAGGCAAAGCCAAATTTAAAATGGGCGTAACAGATATCTTTTATACTAGTAATAGTAAGGTTAGTATCATTCAAGATGATATCAATCTAGTCGTAGATCAACTACGCGATAGTAGAAGAGTTACTATTAGCTTAAGTTATTCATTTGGAAATCAAAAAGTAAAAGCCGCGCGCAAAAGAAGAACCGCAACAGAAGATGAGCAAGGAAGAATTTAATATGTAATCTGGCTACCGTTAGGTTTATTAATTGATTCAGAGTTCAATGTTTCAAGCATTGGACTCTTTTCTTTTTCAAGATCTTTTTAAACGTCTTCATTCGATTTTACTACTTTCGACAAGGAATGAAACATCGAAACATAGCAAGCATCATATTAGCAGCAGGAAACTCGAGTCGATTGGGTCAAGCCAAACAGCTTGTACGCAGAGGGAACCAAAGTATGATCCAATATATTTACGAGCAATGTGTAAGTGCGAATCTTGGTCCTACCTATATATTGACAGGTGCTTACCACGAAGAGATCTCTAAAGAATTACCAAAAGCATCTATCCTACACTATTCTGATTGGGAAGATGGAATGGGCTCAACTATATCTTTTGCCATGAATCAGATTCAACTAAACTCGTTGGATGGAGTGGTAATCGTCCTAAGCGATCAAATATTTCTCACTTCTTCAATACTTTTAAACCTAGTCCAAGAAGCTTATTCTTCGAAAAGCAGTATCGTAAACTGTGAATATCAAAATGGTATGGGACCACCCACTTATTTTGACAAAAGCTTGTTTAGAGACCTAACATTCTTAGAAGGTGCCGATGGAGCAAAATCGATTGTAAGTAAACATATGAACCATCGATCTTTTATTCAATTTCCAAAAGGATATATAGATATAGACACCCAAGAAGATTTAAATCTACTTATGGATCTCTAAATCCGCATGCAGTGTCTAAGACAATTTGAGTAATATATAAAAGTTAGCTTTGCAGCATAAATTAAAACTTCCTATGAAAAACTTCATTCTCATATTTGGCATTATAGCGATTTTGTCTTCTTGTAAAACAGAAACTAAACCTACTGAAACTGGAACAGTCCAGTCCACTAAAGTCATTGATTATCCTGAAGCACTTGATAAGATATTTGCTAATCACGGTTCATTGGACTTATGGAAGAAGATGAGGACTATGAGCTATGAGATAGTTAAAGAAAATGGAAATGAAAAGCAAACCATAGACCTATATAATAGAAGAGAAGTAATAGAAGCCTCTAATTTTAAATCAGGTTATGATGGTACAGAATACTGGGTAGAAGCAGACACTACTTATAAAGGCAATGCCAAGTTTTACACTAATCTAATATTCTATTTTTATGCCATGCCTTTCGTCTTAGCCGACGAAGGGATTACCTATACCAAATCAGATGCGATTAGTTTTGAAGGCAAAGATTATCCTGGATATAGAATATCTTACTCTGATGGCGTAGGTATCAGCCCTCAAGATGAGTATTTCATTCACTATGATGCCGAAACTTATGAAATGGCTTGGCTAGGATATACAGTAACCTATTATTCTGGAGCACCGAGCAAAAAAATATCATGGATCAGATATAATGATTGGAAAGAATTCAGTGGACTCAAACTACCTAATAGTTTGACTTGGTTTAAGTCAGAAGATGGAGAACTTACTGAACCTAGAAATACTAGAAATTTTGCAAATGTAATCGTAAGCGAAAAAGAAAGTGATGACTCTATTTTTGCAAAAACTGCTAACGCCAAAATCGTAGAGTAAAGGTTCTTTAATTTATTCTGGCATATTGATATAACATAGCACTACCCTTCTTTCCTTCATTGGAGATAAACAAGTTACCTGTTTTATCGAAGGTGATTCCTTCCGGCTGCGCGTGTAATTTCTTATCTAATAAGATTATAGATTTTATATTTCCTTCATGATCTAAAACGGATAAGGATTTGCTATTGGAGGACAAAAGATATATGAAATTAGAAATCGGATCTACGGCTATGCCTGATGGACCGTACTTTCTAAATCTAGAAGACTTAGTTAATTTATTAAGTACACCGCTATCTTCATTACGCATCTCCATATAAGAAGCTTTCATATTGACTTGAAGGTAAGGTTCTTTTCTAATCGCTCCATTATCTATGTTCATCGTAAAGATTGACTTCACGTGCTTTGTATTGCCTTCAGTTTCACTATTTCCCTTTGCTGCCAATAATATTGTTTGTGTATGCGGATCATAACAAAGCCCTTCGACATCATTCTCTTTAGAGAGTCGATCATTAAACTCTATGATTTTCTTTTTAGTTTTTTCTTTAAGCACTTTTACATTTCCGTTTGATTCGACTACGTAGATATAACCATCGTGACTAGCCACTCCCTCATAGTCATCGGACTTACCAAATTCTATTTCATCGATTATCTTTCCTGAATCATTATCCAAAATAAATACCTTTCCTTGTTCATCATCTACTGCCAACAAATTTTCACTCATAGAAGAATAAGACAATCCTGAGATTTCAGAAAGTCGATAATCCAACACCATTTCTTTAGAAGGTTGATTAAGATCAAAAGGAACTGTAAATGTAGATGCATTGGAAGGTGCAGTAACCTTCTTCTCTTTAGTACCTCCACAGCTGCTAAGCCATAATAAAATAATACTATAGTATAACATAACTCTCATTATTTAAGCTTTGTACGATACACAATTCCAAATTCATCTTCACTTTCTTTTTGCGCAAAGAATGATAACCATATATTTCCATTCTCATAATAATCTACTAAGCCATATCCATAATTACCATATGCAAATCTTGTATACTCTTTCATGCGTGTAGCACCTTGTTTGGACCCGGAACCACTGACTATATAATCCACATCATTAACTTTATGATACTGCAAAGTATGTTCATGACCTGCAGCTACGATAGTACTACCATGTGCTTCGATAGGAGGGATAACATACTTTTTATAGCTTCCATATTCAGCACTGTTTACGTCTTGAGGTGAGATCCTACTTCTCATTATTCCTTGCATCAAACCTACAATGGGCTGCGGAAGAATTAATTTAGAATTGACCTGAGTAAATGGCAACCAAAAAGTTTTCTTGGAATAATATCCTCCATGTTTTCCTACAGTGTATAGTGGATGATGCATAGTAAGCATTACCTTTTTATTTTGCCTTAAAAGCTTCTACAAATTGCACCCTATTTTTTATTTCACAATTTGAAAAATCATATTCCTCTTCTTTATCTGTCAAAAACCAATGTGAATCTATCGAAACCAATTCAATATCATCTGCAATTTGCATTACGTCTATATTTCCACAACCATCACTCGGCCTAAAGTAATCCGTAAAGCCTTCACCATACTGCGACAAATAATTTTCGATATATACTTCTTGTCTTTTCAATCCTTCACGACCATACTCATACCAATCGTGATTGCCAGGTACAAATGTTACGTTTCCTGCAAATTCCCTCACGGATTCTAATTGAACATTGAGCCTATGCTCTGCCAAGGGGCGATCTTGATGTCCAAGAGGTGGCATACCCACAGGATATATATTATCACCTAGAAAAACTACATCTGTAGATTCGTCTAGTCGATCATCTACTGCTAATTGTTTCTTCAATTCAATCAAAGGAATCGTAGACGCTCCTTGTTCTGCTCCTCCAACATCACCTATTAGATATATAGAGTGGTAAATCTCATCATTATCTGGCGTCTCTTGTTCGCGCCAAGTGACATCTGCCTTAGATACTTTAAGATCCGCAGTTGCGCAGCTACTTACTCCCAAAATGAGTATAGATCCAAAAATGATATGTAAAAATAAATTTCGCATGAATGTTTATACTACAATAAACGTAAGTTAGTTTTTATAATTTTCTTATCGAATCTAAAGTAGGTTAAAAGTATGCAAATAGTTTATTATCAGTCCTAAACAATTGTGAGCTTGAGCCATGTCGATTTTGTATCCCTCTGAAGGGATTATAGGGATGATGAATATATTCCAAATTCTAAATTGGTAAACTCTTATTAGACTTATTCAA